>NZ_SJXI01000031.1:0-21223 GCF_004337455.1 Parafrankia sp. BMG5.11
ACCAGTCAGCGAAATCGTCGTAGCGCTGTCTGAATCTGACAACCTGAGCAGAGACCGCCACGCCCCGCCACACAATTTGCCGGCGATCTTGAAGGTCGCACTGCCCTCGCCGAACAGCGTGACCGGATCCCTGCCAACCACCGAGAGCGGTCACACCTCGGAACGCGTTGACCATCGGGGTGGCGCTGTGTGTCAACTCTCCTGACGGGCGACCAGGTCAGATCCGATGACGCAGGACCAGCGACGGGCCACCACCACCGACGCGAGGCCAGATACGGCGACGCCTGAAAAGGAGCGACGCTCCGTCACGTTCTACGGCGGTGAGTCTGGGCGAGCTGCGGAGGACCCCGCACTGCCCCTGACCAGTACCACCACGGCCGGCGAACGTCCTCCGGCTCCAAGAGCCGGAGGACGTTCGGAGCCCCCTACGCGGGGTCTACGGAGGGGGCTCGGTGGCACGCCCCAGGGACCACGGGCAGCGTACTTCCGCCCTGTCGGGGATCTCGCTTACGCTGCCCGCGGTGCGTCAGCCGAGGACGATCCCGCGGGCGTGCCCCCGGCCCGGGGGGCTGTCGACGATCGTCGCGTAGCAACGGCCGCCCGATCAGCTGATGTAGACGGATTGGATGCTGTAGTCCCGGTTCATGGTGATGGTGGCTTCGTCGCCGTCGAGTTTGAGAACGCTGACAGTGACGTAGTCGGGGTCGAGGCTGACGCTCTGGACATGACCGCCGCCGGTGTAGTCCAGTGCCGCAACCTGGGCGTCGTTGATGATCCTTTCCGCGGTGGCGGCGTCCAGGCCGGTGCTGGCAGCGAACGCCGTGGGTGTTCCGACGCCAAGCACGCCGGCTGTCATGACGCAGACGAGGGCCTTCCTGACACACATCATTGCAATGAGGTACCCGACAGCCCGTGACACACACGGGGAGGCTCGGCGCACAGGACGTAATGCTGAAGGGCCGGGGTATGAAGTGTGATCACCCCCGGTGACTGGCAGGGTTCCAGTCGTTGCATGGCAGGGTGCGACCAGGGGCACCTCGCCGCGAGACGCAGCGGCCCCAGGCCCACCGAGCCATCGGACCCTGCCATCCGGCGCGACCGAAACCCCGTCGTTTACCGGGGCCGATCACAACCTGACCGAAAACTCGGCTCAGTTACTCGCCCTTTGGTTTCTTCCTCGCTGTTTCGGGGGCCGATCTCGGCCGAATCCGGTCCGAAAGGGCGAGAAGGAAATCAAAGGGCGAGCGGGCCGCCCGATGCGCGGAGCTTTTGTCTGATTGACGGGAATTGTGACTGTGGGCGGGGATCACATCGTGGCGCCGTTGCTGGGGTAGACGTCGAGAGCGTCCTCGTGCACCGTGAGCCAGACCGGTGTTCCGCGGACCAGCCGGAGCAGGCCCAGTCGCGCGGCCGGGATCTCGGCCCGCACGGCCGGGGTGCTGGCGACGAGCACCCGGACCTGGTCGCCGAGCGCCTCGACGGAGGCCACCGGCCCGGTCAGGACGTTCACCCGGGTCTCGGGCGGCGGCTCCTGCAGGTGGACGCCGACCTCGGCGGGCCGCAACGCGACCAGCACCGCTCCGGGCGGAGTGTTCGGGGCCACCCGGAGCGCCCCGTGCACCGGTGCGCCCGGCAGACCTCCGCCGCCCCCGGCACCGGCGGTGCGAGGGTCGCCGCCGGCTGTCGGGCCGAGGGTGACCGTGCCGTTCGCGGCGGTTCCCGGGTAGAGGTTCAGGCCGGCGAGGCGGGCCACGTACGGCGTGCGCGGGCGCGTGATCACCTCGGCCGGCTCGCCTCGTTGGACCACCCGGCCGCCCTCGAGGACGGCCACCTCGTCGGCCAGGGTCAGGGCGTCCACCGGGTCGTGGGTGACCATCACGACCGGGACGTCCAGGGTGGGGAGCAGGGCGCGGATCTCGGCGCGGACCTCGAGCCGGGTGCCGGCGTCCAGGGCGGAGAGGGGCTCGTCGAGCAGCAGCATCCCGGGCCCGGGGGCGAGGGCCCGGGCGAGTGCCACCCGTTGCGCCTGCCCGCCGGACAGCGCGGCGGGGCGCAGGTGCGCGAACTCGGCCAGGCCCAGGCGGGCCAGCCATTCCAGCGCCGCCGCGCGGGCCGGGCCGCGCCGGGTCCGGTGGCGGACCCGGGGCCCGAACGCCACGTTGTCGACCGCGCTGAGACGCGGGAAGAGCAGGTAGTCCTGGAAGACGTAGCCGGCGTCGCGCCGCTCCGGGGGGACGTACCGCCCGGATGCCGGCTCGTCGAGCACCGTCCCGTCCAGGATGATCTGCCCGTGGCGTAGCGGGACGAGGCCGGCCAGCGCGCGCAGCAGCGTGGTCTTGCCGGCGCCGTTGGGCCCGAGGACGGCGAGCGTGCGCCCGGGGGCGACGGTCAGCGCGGCGTCGAGGCGCAGGGTGCCCAGGTCGACGCCGATGCGGGCGTCCAGGCCCGTGGATTTCTCCGTCATGCGAGGCGCTGCGTTCGTCGGGCGTCCCACCAGTGGCCACGCAGGGCGACCAGGACGACGATGCTGACCACCAGCAGCACCAGAGACAGTGCCACGGCGGCGTCGGGGTCGGTCTCCATCGCCAGGTAGACCGAGAGGGGCATCGTCTGGGTGGTCTTCGGGAAGTTGCCGGCGAAGGTGATCGTCGCGCCGAACTCGCCCAGGGCCCGCGCCCAGCTCAGCACGGCACCGGCGGCGACCGCCGGCGCGACCATCGGCAGGGTCACCCGGAAGAAGGCCGTCGCCCGGCCGGCGCCGAGGGTGGCCGCCGCGTCCTCGAAGCGGCGGTCGGCGGCGCTCAGGGCGCCCTCGACCGACAGCACCAGGAACGGCAGCGCGACGAAGGTCTGCGCGATGATCACGGCGTTGGTCGTGAACGGGATCGTGACGCCGAACCAGTCGTCGAGGCGGTTGCCGACGAGGCCGCGCCGGCCCAGTACGAGCAGCAGCGAGACGCCGCCGACGACCGGCGGCAGCACCAGCGGGATGGTGACCAGCGCGCGCAGCAGGCCCCGCCCCGGGAAGGAGCCCCGCGCCAGCGCCCAGGCCAGCGGCACCCCGAACAGGACGCAGAGCACGGTCGTCACGGTGGCGGTGCGCACCGACAGCCACAGCGCGTGCCCGGTCGAGGGATCGCTCAGCAGATCGGGCAGCGCCTCCCAGGGAGCCCTGATGATCAGTGCGACGAGTGGCAGCAGGAGGAACACGGTGGCGAGCGCCGCCGGCACGGCGAGCGGCCAGGGAGCGCGGACGCGCACCTCGCGCCGCGCGCCCCGGCTGCCCCGCCGGCCCCGGCCGGCGCCGTCGCCGCGTCGGGGGAGCTCCGGTTCGACACCACCGGTCACCGCGGCGGGCACGGGTGGTGTCGAACCGGCCACCTGCCGTGCCGGACGGCCCAGAGTCACGCCGGCGGACCGAATCCCGCCTCGGTGAGCACCTTCACGCCCTCGGTGGACAGCAGCGAGTCGACGAACTGCTGCGCGGTCTCGGTCTCGTCGGAGTCGGTCAGCACCGCGATCGGGTAGCTGGTCGTCGCGTTGACGTTCGCCGGGATCTCCACGCCGACCACGTCGGCGCCGGCGGCGGCCACGTCGGTGCGGTACACCAGGCCGGCGTCCACCTCACCGAGGCGCACGGACGTCAGTACGGCCTTGACGTCCTGACCGTAGGTGACGGGGGTGACCTTCTCGCCCGCCTTGTCGAGGACCGTGGTGGCGGCGACGCCGCAGGGCACCTGTGCCTCGCACAGCGAGACCTTCACACCGGGCGTGTCGAGGTCGCCGATGTCGTCGATCCTGGCCGGGTTGTCCTTGGGTACCGCGATCTCGAGTGAGTTCGTCGCGAAGGTCGTCGGGTCCTTGGCGTGGCCCGCGTCCACGACCTCGGTCATGTTCTTCGGGCTCGCCGAGGCGAAGACGTCCGCCGGGGCACCCGAGTTGATCTGCTGCGCCAGCGCGGAGCTGGCCGCGAAGGAGAACTCGACCTTCGTCCCCGGGTGGGCGGCCTCGAACTGCTTGCCGAGCTCGGTGAACGTCTCGGTGAGCGACGCGGCGGCGAAGACCGTGATGGAGTGGGATTCCGGCGCGGCACCGGTGGTCGTGGCGGCCGGGGTCGCGGTGTCATCGTCGGACCCGCAGCCGGCGGCGACGAGCGCGAGGGCGGGCACGAGGACGAGGGGGACGGCGAGGCGCGAAACGCGGGTGGACCTGCGAGAGGCTCGGATCATCGGCACGGATGCACGATACAGCCGCAATCGCGGTTTCTGAGTGGTGTATGTGCCGCGTTTACGGATAGGTAACCGCTGTCGCGCCTGGTGAGAGGGTGTAGGGGTGTCCAACGACCTGCGCGGCCGGGGCGCCGCGTTCCTCGACTTCTGGCGTGAGCGGCATCTGTGCACCCTGACGACGGTGCGCCTGGACGGCACGCCGCACGTCATCGCTGTGGGCGTCACGCTGGACGCGCAGGCCGGTGTCGCCAGAGTGATCACATCCCGCCGGTCACGCAAGGTCAGGCTGCTGGCCGGGCGCGGCGGGCTGGACGCAGCCGGGCGGGTCGCGGTGGCGGACGCGGGCTCGCGGGTCGCGGCGGTTCCTCCCACGACTTCCGGCGCGGGCGAAAAGCCTTCTGTTGACGGAGAAATGCCCGGTCGGCCGCTGTGGAACTCCCTGGCCGACCGAGGTGTGGAGCCGGTTGGCGGTGCGTCCGTGGCGGCGTCGGGTCGGGTCGGTGTGCCGGTCGCGGTGTGTCAGGTCGACGGCGGGCGGTGGTCGACGCTTGAGGGGTTGGCGGTCGTCCGGGACGATCCCGCGTCGGTCGCCGAGGCGGAGCGCCGTTACGCCGAGCGGTACCGCACCCCTCGCGTGAACCCCGACCGGGTCGTGGTGGAGATCGAGGTGACCCGGGTCCTCGGCTCGGTGTGAGGCACGCGTGCCCGTGCCGAGTGTGGGTGGTCGCAGAACACGCGGGTTCTCGGGAAATTACCTGTCCGTCATGAGTCTGTAACACATGGGGTCGGGAACCGGCGCCGCGTGGCACGTCCCGGTCAGCACGTCCCGGTCAGCACGTCCCAGACGGCACCGACATCCCCGGGAGCCCAGGCGTCACAGGCGCCGCAGGCCGGTGAGCACCCGGCCGAGCAGCCCAACCTCCTGGGTCGCGTCGGTCGTGTCGAGCTGCGAGATCTCCACCAGACCCGCCGACTCGGCGTCCGTCACCAGCACCCGCACGACGCCGACCGGTAGCCGCAGCTCCGCCGCGATCTCGATCACGGACTGCGGGCGCAGGCACATCTCGACGATCGAACGTTCGTCGAGGAGCAGCTCCGGATGCCGGCGCCGCCCGTGCGCGGTCGTGCAGACCATCGCCTCGAGTGCGAGCAGGCGGCTGGCGTGAGCCCGCCCGCGGGTGGCTGTGTAGGGCCGGACGAGTTCGCCGGATGGATCTGACCAGTCGTCGGTCACCGGGTGCGAACTCCCGTCCCGCTAGAGGCCCGCGGGTGGTTCGTGGCGTCTGGCCGGGGTCAAGGCGTCGCGGGTGCGCTTGACCAGCACTGTCATCTCGTAGCCGACCAGTCCGATGTCGCAGGTGTTGCTCGCGAGGACGGCGAGGCACGATCCGTCGCCGACGGCCATCAACAGCATGGAGCCCTGGGCCATCTCCACGATCGTCTGTGTGACAGAGCCCCCGTCCACGAACTCGGCCGCCGCCAGGGTGAGGCTGAAAAGACCGGAGGCGATGGTGCCGAGCTGGCCGGCCTGCTCCCGTGGGAAACCGTCACAGACGGCGAGGAGATGCCCGTCGGACGACGCGACGATGGCGTTGGCGACGCCCGGTACCTGATCGACGAAATTGTTGATCAGCCAGTCCAGTGACGGGCTGTCGGGGATCGTCTCGGTCACTCGTCCTCCAGCCTATCGAGGGGTGAGCCGAACGGACGTTCGGCCCGGGTCGCGCCGGGGGGCACGACCGGAGGGGACGCGCCGGGCCCCCCGAGGCCGCGGGAGCCGGTGGTACGGGAATCGGTGGCATCGGTGGCATCGGTGTCGCGGGCGTGGTTCACACCTTCGTACAGCCGGGAGAGCCGGCCCCGGATCCACTCCGGCCGTACCTCGGGCGCGGGCTGCCCCCAGCCGGAGCGGTCCGGCGTGCCGCCCCGTACCGCCGGGCCCGGGATGTGCTCCGCTTCCGTGCCGCCGGACCGGGTGCCACCGGCCGCTGGGACGCGCATCGGCAGCCCCGCCCGGGTGGTTGGCAGCGCGGCGGGATCGACCCGCTCCGGCGGGCCCTGCAGCCGTGGGATCGGGCCCGTGGACGCGGCGCCGCCCGCGACCGTCCACCCGGCTCCGCTGCGCACCACGCGGTCGGTGGCACCCGGAACCACCGGGCGGACGGGCGGCGGGAGCGGCGCCGCGGCGGGCCGGGTGGGCAGTGCTCCGGCGGGCATGGACGTCGTCGGGTCGGCGGGGGTGGGCGGCGTGGGCGCGAAGCCGGCCGCGGGGGGCGCGGTCGGCATGGGCGCGAAGCCGGGCGTGGGTGATGTGGGCGGGGTGGACGCGAAGGCGGCCGCGGGGGGCACCGTGGGCGGGCCGGCCGGGGTGCCCGTGCCCGTCGCCGGCCGGTCGAACCAGGTGAACGGTGTCTCGGGCGCTTCGGACGGGAGCGGTTCGGGTGGGAGCGGTTCGGGCGGTAGCGGTGCCGCGGAACCGCCCACCAGATCCGGCACCAGCGGGTCCGGCACCAGCGGGTCCGGCGTGATCGAGCCGGATGCGGACGAGCCGGGCGAGGGTTCGCCAGGAACAGACGAGTCAGGCGGGGGCGGGCCGGCGGTGACCGGGTCCGGCGCGGCCCGTTCGCGCTCGCGGGCGCGGCCGGCCACGACCTCCTCGATCGGCGGCAGGTCCGACTCGCCCGCGGCGCCGGCGGATGCACCCGTCACCGCTGCGGCCGCGGCGGAGGCGGCGGCTGTGCCCGGGATGCCACCCTCGGCCTTGGACGCCGTCCCGCGGGGCTTGAACCACGGGACCACAGGCGGGTTCGGCACCACCGGGGGCAGCGGAGCCAGGCCATGCGACGCCGGCGTCCGGGTGGCCGGGAAGCGAGGCGCCGGCTGTGCCGGAACCTCCGGAACCTCCGGAACCTCCGGAACCTCCGGAGGCGCGGCTGGCGCGGTGGGCGGGAGCGGGGCCGCCGCCGCGGGCGGCTGGGTGAAGGGGGCGGCCGGCATCCCCGCAGGCCTGTCGGTGAGCCCGTTCAGCGCGAGGAGACGGTTGAACTCATCGGTCGTCCCGCCGCGTTCGCTTGAGTCGAAGGACGCCGTGCGGGGCCGCTGGGGGAGCGGGCCAGGTACGCCCGGGTGCACCTGGCCGGCGGCACCGGCACCGGCACCGTGGCCGTGGCCGTGGCCGTTCAGTGACGCTGGCGCGCTCGGGCCGTTCCCGTTCGGGGACAGCGCCAGCGGCTGTCCCCGAACGCCTGCCGCGAGCGCCGCGCCGCCGCGCGGTGCGCCGGTTTCCTCGCCGTGCCGGGGGACGGCCGCGCTCGCCAGCAGGTTCGCCGGCAGGCCGACCAGCGCCTGCACCCCACCGCCCGACGCCGCGTCGAGCCGGACGCTGATCTCGTGCCGCTCGGCGAGCCGGGCGACGACGAACAGGCCGAGCCGCTCGGCGATGGAGAAGTCGAACAGCGGCGGGTGGGCGAGCCGCTCGTTGGCGGCGGCGATCTCCGCCGGGGGCATCCCCAGGCCGCGGTCGGTGATCGAGACCACCATCCCGCCGTCGGGGGAGCGGCGCGCCACGACCTCCACCGGCCGATGCGGCGGCGAGAACTGCGCGGCGTTCTCCAGCAGCTCGGCGATGAGGTGCACGACGTGGTTCACCGCGCCGGCCGTGATGCGGGCGTCGACCACCTCGACGATCTGGATCCGCTGGTACTGCTCGATCTCGCCGACGGCGGCCTGGAGGACGGCGGCGATCGACACCGGGGTCGCGCGGCGCCGGCCGGGCCCGGTGCCGGCCAGGACGAGCAGGTTCTCGCTGTTGCGCCGCATCCGGGTGGCCAGGTGGTCGAGCCGGAACAGGTTCTCGAGCTGCGCGGGGTTCTCCTCGGCCCGTTCCAGCCGGTCGATGAGGGCGAGCTGGCGCTCGATGAGGCTCTGGCTGCGGCGGGACAGGCTCAGGAACAGCGTGTTGACGCTGCGCCGCAGAACGGCCTGCTCGGCGGCCAGCCGCACCGCCTCCCGCTGGAGGTCGTCGAACGTCCGGGCCACCTCGCCGATCTCGTCCTTCGACCGGATGCCGATGGAGTGGATCCTGGTGTCGACCTGGCCCGCGCCGGCGGTCTGCAGCTGCTCGATGATGCGCGGCAGCCGCTCGTGCGCGACGTCGTGCGCGCCGTCGCGCAGTGCCCGCAGCGGACGGGTCATCGTGGCGGCGATCGCCATGGTCAGCAGCACCGCGGCCAGCGTGATCGCGATGATGAAACCGCCGATGAGCGCCGTGCGCGCCCAGGCGTCCGCGCGCAGCTTGTCGGCCTCGTCGATGACGTTCTGCGACAGCCCCGACTCGACGGTGCGCAGCAGCTCGATGTGGGTGGTGCTGGCGGCGAACCACTGCTCCGGGTCGACGTCGAGGTCGAGCAGGTGCTGGCGGTTGATGGCTCGGTCGGAGATCCGTTCGACGGTGAGCACCGCCTGGCCGTTGACCACCCGGTCGTAGCGGGCGCGGTCGTCGGCGTCGGCGACGTCCCGGAACGCCGCGCGCGCGGCGTCGGTCTGCGCCAGCAGGCTCGAGAGCGCGTCGGCCTGCCCGGTGTCGAAGTGCCCGACCTGGGCGACGGCGTAGAGCTCGGCCCGGACCTGCGACTCGACCTCCTTCACCTCGGACAGGTCGCGCAGCACCGTCGTCGTGTAGCCGAGGTCGCCGTCGACCCGGTCCGGCCCGATCCGCCGGTCGACCTCCCGCAGGTCGGCGATGGTCGTGGAGTACTGGTTCAGCACCGCCCCGAGGGGCAGGCCCGCGCCGTCGGCCGCGGCGCGGGCGCGCGGCAGCTCGTCGAGGCTGCGCAGCGCGCGCTGCGCAGCCGGGCCGGCGGCCGGGCCGAAGTTGTCGGACGCCTTCGCCAGCGCGCCGCGCACGGTGGCGACGGCCGCGTCGACCGAGCGGTGCTGCGCCGCCAGCCGGTTGACCCACTGCTCGCCGTCCGGCCGGTTCTGCCGCCCGCCGGCGACGAAACCGGCGGCGAGGTCCCGTTCCATCTGGAGCTCGTGGACCGTTGCCGCGATGTCGCGGCCCAGGGTGGCCGCGTGCACACCGCGGCCGTAGCTCGCCGCGTCGGAGATCCAGGTGACGGCGCCGAGGATGGCGACGCTGAGGAACGCCGCGGCGGGGATCGCGATCGACAGCAGCAGCCGGCGACGCACCGGGAGGTCGGCGACCCGGCCGCCCAGATCCCGCCGGCCGGCCCGGGCGACCCGGGTCAGCCGGGTGGCGCGCCGGCGCCGCGCCGAGGGGCGGACGGTCCGCGGAGACCTGCCGGACCCGGCGCGATGAGGCGCCCGGGAGCGCCGGTCGGCCCGGGACCCGGGAGCCCCGGGGGTGCCCTGTGCTCCCTGCGTGCCCGGGGCCGCGGATGCCTCGGGGGCGGCCTGCCCAAGGCTGGAAAGCTCGGGTGCCTCGGTCATCGTGCTCCCCCGTCCGATGTGGTGGGCGGCGTCGGCCGGTGGCCCGACGGCCGCCGGCAGACCGCCGCCGCGTCGTGCCCTCTGCCGCGCAGCAATACCACGTCGCCCACCTCTCGGGGTCCGTGCGCCCTACTGGCTCCACGCACGTTCAACCATGCCGGCCGGGAAATCGTATTTCCCGGTGCAGTCGACACTATGCGAGGGGGGCGAGCCGGAAGGAACCTTCCTTTGTTGGGGCTTGATCCGCCTCCCGTTGTTCTTGTCGGGGGGTGAACTGGCTAGAGTGGCCTCGCATTGCGCGGATCCTTGTCGGCGCCGCGCCGTCGGTACTCTGACCGCTGTACCGCGTGGAGCGCTGTACCGCGTGTCTGAACGTGCGCCTGGAAGATGACGACGTGGGGGACGAGCCATGGCCATCGTGTCGCGGTCGCGCGTCCTAAGCGTTGCGATCGCAGCGGTTCTGCTGCTGGCGACCGGCTGCTCCGGGGATTCGAATTCCAACGGTACCGGGGTTTCCGGCATCGTCAAGATCGGCCTGTTGGCTCCGCTCGGCGGAGCGAACGCGGAAGCCGGCCGGGACGCTCAGCGCGGCGCGGATCTCGCCGCCTCGGTCGTCAATGCCGGCGCGGACGCCGATCTCGCCTCGACGGGCATCTGGGGCGCCGGCCGCGCCGCCTTGCTGTCCATCGTGACAATGGACACAGAAAGTGATCGGCAGCGTGCGGTTGATGCTACAGACCGCCTGGTCGCCGAAGAGCGTGTCGCCGGCATGGTCGGCGCGTTCGACGCCGAGGCGACGCTGGATGCCAGCCAACGCGCCGAACGCCTCGGAACACCATTCGTAAGCGGTGACGTTCCGTTGAGTGCGCTAACAGAACGTGGGCTGAGCTGGTTCTTCCGTTCCGGTCCGGACGTGCGGAGCTTCGGTGGCGCGTTCCTTTCCCTGCTGCGTGGCGCGGAACGGGACGGCGTCGCCCGTCGGCGGGTGGCCGTTCTTTACGGCGACCGGCCGGAAGGCCACGACCTGCAGGCCATGCTCCAGGAACTGGCCGAGGAGACCGACGTCCAGCTGGTCGCGCAGGAGCGCTACGCGCTGGGCGACGGGGACCTCACCGACGAGGTGGGCAGGATCCGCGCCGCCGCGCCCGACATGGTGCTCTTCGGGGCGCTGCCCGGTGCCGGCCGTGTGCTCGGCGACGCGCTGGGCGGCCTCGGCTACGCCCCGCCCGGGATCGTCGTATACGGGGCC
Source organism: Parafrankia sp. BMG5.11 (assembly GCF_004337455.1). Lineage (NCBI taxonomy): Bacteria > Bacillati > Actinomycetota > Actinomycetes > Frankiales > Frankiaceae > Parafrankia > Parafrankia sp. BMG5.11. The sequence continues at coordinate 10,930 of NZ_SJXI01000031.1, forward strand.
GCGGCGGAGGCGGTGCCGCTGGCCTCGATGCCCGGTCTCGACGGGCGGGTGAGTCGGCAGGTCGGGTGGTCGTCGCTGGTCGCGCAGGCGAACCCGCTGGCGACCCAGGTGTCGAAGCGCTACCAGAGCGCCTACGGCGGGCCGATGACAGAGGCCGCCGCGGCCGCGTACACGGCGGTCATGGTGCTGGCCCGGGCGATCGGCGCCGCGGGCGGTCTCGAGCCGGAGCGGATCAGGTCGGCGCTGGTGGCGACGAACGTGCCCGGCGCGGAGACGGTCATGCCCTGGGAGGGCGTCCGCTTCGACGTGACGCACCAGAACACGCTGGCCGCGACGGTGGTCGAGCAGGCCACCGGCAGCCGGTTCGCCGTGGTCTACCCGCGGGAGCTCGCCACGGCCGCCTTCGCCTGGCCGGCGACGGACCCCGGCGGCCGACCCGCCGGCGCGGGCGCGACCACCGGCTCCAGCGGGGGCGCGGGAACCGGCTCGGGCCGCGCCGACGCCCGCAGCGAGGGATGAGTGGTGTCCACACCGAGCGAACCATCCCCCACCGGCCCCGCGCCGCTGCTGACGCTCACGGCGGCCGGCAAGCGCTTCCCGGACGGGACGACCGCCCTGACCGGCGTCGACCTGGCCGTGAGCCGCGGTGACTTCGTCAGCCTGGTCGGCCCCTCGGGCTGCGGGAAGAGCACGGTGCTGCGGCTGGCCTCCGGCCTCACCGAGGCCACGGTCGGCGCGGTCGACCGGGGGACGGACCGGATCAGCTACGTCTTCCAGGACCCGACGCTGCTGCCCTGGCGCAGCGTGCGGCGCAACGTCGAGATGCTGGCCGAGGTGACCGGCGTCCCCCGGGACGCCTATCGGCCCACCGCGGCCGAGCTCATCGAGCTGGTGGGTCTCGCCGGGTTCGAGCGGCACCGGCCGAGGTCGTTGTCCGGCGGCATGCGGATGCGGGTCTCGCTGGCCCGCTCACTGGTGCTCGCCCCGGAGCTGCTGCTGCTCGACGAGCCGTTCGGCGCCCTCGACGAGCTCTCCCGCGAGCGGCTCAACGACGAGCTGCTCCGGTTGTTCGGCCTGGGCCGCTTCGGGGCGGCTGTCTTCGTGACGCACTCGGTCGCCGAGGCGGTGTTCCTGTCGACGAAGGTGATCGTGATGTCTCCCCGACCGGGCCGGATCGTCGCCGAGCTGGACGTCCCGTTCCCCTACCCGCGGCCGGCGGACATCCGCTTCACCGACGAGTTCACCCGGCTGACGGCCCGCGTCTCGCGGCTGCTGCGCGCGGCGGAGCCGGCATGACCGCGGACACCACCGCCCCCGAGGACACCACCGCCCCCGCGGCGATCGCCGGCCCCGGACGGGCCGGGCGCCGCCCGTTCTGGCGGTCGGTGGACGTCCTCGGCCCCGTGGCGATGTTCGGGCTCATGATCGGTGTCTGGTACCTGGTGAGCCTGGTGCTGCTCGACCCGAAGCGCCGGTTCCTGCTGCCCCCGCCGCACGCCGTCGTGGACGTCGCCTTCCTCGACCGGTACAACCTCGAACAGCTGCTGCGTGCGTTGTGGCTGTCCACCTCGGTCGCGCTGACCGGCCTGGGGATCTCCATCGTCCTCGGCATGGCGCTGGCCGTCCTCATGAGCCAGGCGCGCTGGATCGAGCGTTCGGTGTATCCGTACGCCGTGGTCCTGCAGACGATTCCGACGCTCGCGATGGTGCCGCTCATCGGTTTCTGGTTCCACTACGGCTTTGTCAGCCGAGTGATCGTCTGCGTGCTGATCGCCCTCTTCCCGATCATCAGCAGCACGCTGTTCGGGTTGCAGTCCGTCGATCGCGGCATGCTGGACCTCTTCGCGTTGCACCGTGTTCCGAGGTGGGTGCTGCTGGTGAAGCTGCGGCTTCCCGCGGCGCTGCCGGCGACCTTCTCGGGTTTCCAGGTGTCGGCCGGCCTGGCCGTGGTCGGTGCCGTGGTCGGCGACTTCTTCTTCAAACAGGGTGACCCAGGGATCGGTGTACTGATAGATCTGTACCGGGCTCGGCTGATGACGGAGCAGCTTCTCGGCGCGGTCATTCTCGCGTCGCTGCTCGGGGTGGCCGTCTTCGTCTTCTTCGGCTACCTGTCGCGGCTTGTCACCGGGGCCTGGTACGGCTCCGAAATCCCCTGAGACGCAGCCGGTACACCGTGTGCGCGAGACCCCACGTGTGCGTGCTCCGGCGCGGGCGGACCGGCCCCGGATTCGTCCGGCCCGCCCCTGGATTCGGGCGGCCCGCGCCCGGATTCGGCCGAACCGCCCTGGTCGGTCGGACAACAGAGGTCGGCCGGACAACCGCGGTCAGTCGGCCTCGCCCCGCCGGATCCGGTCCGTCTCCCACTGTGCCGGCGCCCTCCTGGACCCCGTGAAACGCACACTTCCCTGAAAGGCGAGAACATGAGACGAACAAAACTGGGCGTGGTGGCCCTGGGCGCGACGGCGGCACTGGCACTGGCGGCCTGCTCCGGGGACTCGACGACGGGCGAGAGTAGTTCCGGCGGTGAGCGGGCGCCGGCGGCCGAGGCGGGTGGTGCCCTCGACCTCGCCGGGGTCTGCCCGGAGAACGTGGTGATCCAGACCGACTGGTTCGCCGAGTCCGAGTACGGCTTCCTCTACGAGCTGATCGGCCCGGACGCCAAGATCGACACCAGTGGCAAGCGCATCTCCGGCTCGTTGGTCGCCCAGGGCAAGGACACCGGTGTCAACGTCGAGGTGCGCTTCGGCGGGCCGGCCATCGGCTTCGAGCAGGTCAGCTCCCAGCTCTACCTCGACCCGGAGATCGACCTGGGCCTGGTCTCCTCGGACGAGGCGATCCAGAACTCCAAGGGCCAGCCGACCACGGCCGTCTTCGCCCCGTTCGAGGTCAGCCCCATCATGATCATGTGGGACAAGGCGAAGAGCCCGAACTTCCACACCCTGGTCGACATCGGCCAGACCGACACGAAGGTCCTGTACTACGAGACCGACACCTACATGCAGTACCTGCTCGGAGCGGGCATCCTGCGGGCCTCCCAGGTCGACGGCAGTTACGACGGCGGCCCGTCGCGCTGGGTGACCGAGGACGGCGCCGTCGCGCAGGGCGGGTTCGCCACCTCCGAGCCCTACATCTACAAGAACGAGCTGGATGACGGGCGCAGCTACGACGTCGACCTCCAGCTGATCAACGACACCGGGTACCCGGTGTACGGGCAGGCCCTGTCGATCCGCACCGGGGACAAGGAGACCCTCGCTCCCTGCCTGAAGAAGCTGATCCCGATCGTTCAGCAGTCGCAGGTCGACTTCGTGAGCGACCCGGCCGAGACCAACGCGCTCATCATCAAGGCCGTGCAGGCCGACGACGTCTCGGTGTGGAACTACTCGCCGGGCCTGGCCGAGTTCGCCGTCACCACGATGAAGGAGCGTGGCCTGGTCGCCAACGGGCCGAACGCGGCCGTCGGCGACATGGAGGAGGACCGGCTGACCCGGATGATCGAGATCCTCGAGCCGATCTTCACCGGCCAGCGCAAGGAGCTCAAGGCCGGCCTGGCGCCCGGTGACCTGTTCACGAACGAGTTCATCGACACCTCGATCGGCCTCAAGTGACCCCACCACCGGCGGGTCCCGCTCCGCTGCCCGCCGACTTCGTCGTGCGGGCCCGGCACGTCCTGACCATGGGGCCCCGCGGCCACCTGCGGGACGCCGCGGTCGCCGTCGTCGGCGGGCGGATCGCCGCCGTCGACACCACGGCGGACGTCCGGGCGCGGTTCGCGGACCTGCCGGTGGTCGGGGACGGCGGCGGGATCCTGATCCCGGGGCTGGTCAGTGCGCACGGCCACTTCTCCGAAGGGCTCGTCACCGGCATCGGTGAGACGCACACGCTGTGGGAGTGGTTCGTCCGCGTCGTCGAGCCCATCGAGGGGCACCTCACCCGGGACATGGCCTACGTCGGGACGCTGCTCAAGGCGGCCGAGCTGGCCTGTTCCGGGGTGACGACGGTCGCCGACATGTTCTGCTCGGCGGCCGGGACCACCCCGGTCACCCCCGGGGTGGTCGACGCCCTCGACGCCGTCGGCCTGCGCGGCGATGTGTCGTTCGGCCCGGCGGACTCGGCGAACCCCCGGCCGGTCGCGGCCGTCCTCGCCGAGCACGCCGCGCTCGCCGACGCGGCCCGCAACTCGCGCCGCACCACCTTCCGGGTGGGCCTGGCGACCGTGCCGTCGAGCAGCGACGAACTGCTCGACGAGACGGCCCGGCTGGTCGCGGAGACCGGCCGGCTGCACGTCCACCTGCACGAGATCCGCGAGGAGGTGACCGCGTCGCGGACGACGCGTGGCACCGGGTCGATCGAGTTCGCCGCGCGGCGCGGGCTGCTCGACGCGCAGGTCGTGGCCGCGCACTGCGTGTGGCTCGACGACACCGACGTAGAACTGCTGCGCCGGCACCGGGTCGCGGTCGCGCACTGCCCCGTCTCGAACATGATCCTCGCCAGCGGGGTGTGCCAGGTCCCGCGGCTGCTGCGCGACGGGCTCACCGTCGCGCTCGGCGTGGACGGCGCGGCGAGCAACGACAGCCAGAACATGCTGGAGACGATGAAAATCGCCGCCCTGCTGCAGAAGGTGCACCACCTGCAGGCGACGGCCCTGACGGCGCCGACGGTGCTGCGGATGGCGACCATCGAGGGTGCGCGGGCGCTCGGGCTCGCCGACGAGGTCGGCTCCCTGGAGGTCGGCAAGGCCGCCGACCTGGTCTACCTCGCCGAGGCGAGCCCGTCGCTGGCACTCGTGCACGACCCCTACCAGGCGGTCGTCTACTGTGCCTCCCCGCGGGACGTCACCGGGGTGTGGGTGGCCGGTGAGCGGGTCGTCGTCGACGGGCGGCTGGCCACCGTCGATCTCGGGCCGGTCCTGCCGTGGGCGCGTGAGCTGGCCGTCGAGCTCGCCAGCCGGGCCGGGCTGGACTCCGAGCTGCGCTCCGCCGCGGCCGGCCCGCCAGTGGAAGTAGTGCCCGGCGCGGCGCGGTGAACGACGGTTGGGGTCCTTTCGGACATTAGACTGCGCACTCCGGGCGGCGCGGTGCGGGAGGTGCGGTGATCGCTGGGGTTGCGGGGCTGGCCGCGGCGGCTTCCTCTGTGGGCATGCTGATCGTCACTGCGGACGGCCGGGTGGCGTGGGTCAACGACGCCCTCGTCGACCTCGTCACCGGGACGCGGAACCCCGACTCGCCGTTCGAGGCGCGGCTCGCGGTCGCCGAGGCCGGCCTGCCGCTGACCGGGCTGCATCCGGCGGCCCCGCCCGCCGTCCTCGACTGGGCCGGCACCGACGGCGAGCCGCGCCGGCTGCGCATCAGCTGCCGCGACATGAGCGCCGGGCAGCCCTCGGAGCTGCTGCTCTTCGAGATCGTCGACCTCACCGGCGAGGCCGCCGACGCCGCGCGGGCCGCCGAGGTCGCCGCCACCGAGGCCGCCCTGGCCGCCCTGGCGGCCGGCCAGCGCCCGGCGCCCGCCGACTCCGGCCTCGCGGCGGAGGATCTCCCACCCGCCGGGTCCTCCGGCCCGGCCGCCGGCGGCCGGGACACCACCGCGGCGGGCGGTCTCGATCCCGAGGACGCCGCCTGGCTCGACGCCGCGGCGGCGATCGTGCTGGCCGCGGGCACCGAGGCGCCGTCCCCGGCCCAGCCCGGCGGCGGCCCCGAAGCGGCGGACGCCGGGTACGCCCTCGACCACCCGGACAACGCCCTCGACCACGTCACCGACCACGGCGTCGACCACGCGGCCGGCGGCGCACTCCCGGCCGCCCCCGCCGTCGACCCGCTCACCGGGTTCGCCACCCGGTACGCCATGGCCGAGGAGCTGGACGGCCGTATCGCGGCCGCGGCCGCGGCAACCGCCGCCGCCGCCGGCACGGCGGTCGAGGCGGAGACCTCGGGCCCGGCGGGCCCACCGGGCTGCCTGCTGCTGCTCGACGTCGACCACCTCGCCGACGTCAACGACCTGCAGGGCCACACCGCGGGCGACGCCGTCCTGCGCGGGCTCGCCCACAGCCTGCGCGCCGAGCTGCCCGAGGCGATGCTCGGCCGGCTCGGCGGGGATGAGTTCGCCGTCCTCCTGCCCACCGGTGGCGGCGGCGAGGGGCTGGCCGTCGCCGAGCGGCTGTGTGCCGCGCTCGCCACCAGGCCCGTCGCGCCCGGCGAGCTCCCGGCCCGGGCCACGGTCAGCATCGGCGTCGTCCCGCTGGACCTGGCGGCCGGCAGCGAGGCCGCGTTCGCCTGGGCGGATCTCGCGCTGCGGGAGGCGAAGCGGGCCGGGCGCAACCGGGCCCGGCTGTTCACCCGGGAGCAGTACGACGAGGCCGCGCTGCGGGTGACGGTGACCAGCCGGGTCGCCGCCGCGCTCGACAGCGGGCAGATGTCGCTGGACGTGCTGCCCCTCGTCGATCTCGCCAGCCGCGAGGTGGTCGGCTTCGAGCTGCTCTCCCGGCTGCGGGACGGCGTGTGGCCCGAGCTCGGGCCGCGGGGCTTCCTCGCGGCGGCCGAGCACACCGACCTGGGCCTGCACCTCGACCGGTGGGTCGTCCTCCGGGCGGTCAACGCCCTGGTCAGCGGCGTGCCGGGCCGGCTGTACGTCAACCTGGCCGCGCGGTCCCTGCACGACCCCGCCTTCGGTGACTTCGTGCTCTCCACCCTGCGGGACGGCCGCGTCGACCCCTCCCGGCTGGGCCTGGAGATCTCCGAGAGCGCGGCGGTGGCCAGTCCGGACGCGGCCCGGCGGCTCGCCGAGCAGCTCGGCGCCGCTGGCTGCCCCGTCCTGCTGGACGACTTCGGGATGCAGACGGGCGCGGTCGTCGCGCTGCGCAACCTCCCGCTGTGGGCCGTGAAGATCGACGCGAACGTCGTCCGCAACGCCGACGCGAACCCGCGCGACCGCTCCCTGGTGGAGGCGGTCGTCCAGATCGCGCGGACGGCCGGCATGCTGGTCATCGCCGAGGGGGTGGACCGCGCGTCGCTGCCGCAGGTGCTGCTCGACCTTGGTGTGGGCCTGGCGCAGGGCTATCACGTCGGCCGCCCGCGCCGCCTCACCGAGCTGCTCGGCGGCCCGGACGGCGACGACGTCACGACGGTGATGAGCCTCGGCAACCGGCGGTGACGGCTGTCCTCTGAGCGGCCGCACGCCGGGCAGACGGGGCGATGCGGCTTAGAAGGGCCGCGCCGCGCACCAGGTGCTGTCACTGTGCGTAGTGTCAGCCGCATGGTGGGGAGCGCCGGAAGCGGCGCGGTCGTGCCGCGTGCCCTGCTGGTGGCCGCCCTGCTTCTGGGGCTGTTCCTCTGCCTGTCCGGCCCGCCGTCCGCCGGCCCGGCCCGGGCAGGCGTGGTCCTGGCCGGCGGGTCCACCGGCGTGGCACCGCCCGCGGCGCCCGATGAGCCGGGCCCGTTCACCGCCGGCTACCAGACCCTGACCGTCTCGGATCCGGGGCGCCCGGGCCGGCTGCTGACCACCTCGGTCTGGTACCCGGGCGCTCCAGCGCGCCTCGGCCCGGTGGCGCTGCCCCCGGCCGCGCAGTACCCGGCCGCGCAGTACCCGATGGCGCGGTACCCGGTGGCGCCGGGCGTGGACGTGTCGTCGGCGCTGGCCCACGAGGAGATACCGGTGGCGCCGGGCCGCTTCCCACTCGTGGTCGTATCGCACGGCAGCGCCGGCAGCCGGGTGCAGCTCGCCTACCTGGCCGAGGCATTGGCGACGCACGGCTTCGTCGTGGCCGCGCCGGACCATCCCGGCGACACCATGATCGAGGCGGCCGAGGGCCGGCAGGCCCCGCTCGTCGAGCTCGCCAGCGACCGGCTGCTCGACGTCTCGGCGGTGATCAGCGCGTTCACGAAGCCGGACTGCCCGCTGTCGCGGATGGTGCGCGCGGACGAGGTCGGCGTCGTCGGGTTCTCCTTCGGCGGGCTGACCTCGGCGGTCTCGACCGTGGGCTTCCTGCGGGCGCCGGCCGACCCGCGGGTGCGGGCCGTGGTCGGGATCGCGCCGGCCACCGAGGTCGTACCGGAGCGGGAACTCGACCGGGTGCGCGTCCCGGTGCTGCTCGTCGGCGGCAGCGACGACCTGGCGGCGCCGGTGGAGCGCAACGCCGGGCGCACCTTCGACGGGCTCCACGGCGCGCACCCGCGCTACCTGGTCACGGTGGCGGGCGGGATGCACAACTCGTTCACCGAGATCTGCGCCCAGGCCGCGGCGGTGCGCGACCGCCCGGTGCCCGAGGGTGTGCGGGTGCGGCTGGAGGTGACGGCGGAGGTGACCTGCCGGCCGCCGGCTGTCGACATCGACCGCGCCCACCGCCTGACGACCTACTACACGGTGGCGTTCCTGGAGCGCCGGCTGCTCGGGGCCACCACCCACGACTCGTTCCTCACCCCGGCCGCCGCCCGCCGGTTTCCCGAGGCGCTGTTCCACGCCGCCGGCTGAGCGCCCGCGGGCTCCGCGGGCCTTCGGGGTCCGTACCTTCGGAGCCCGCCAGGGCCCACGGCGTCCGCGGAGCTTGGGGAGCCCATGGTGTGCCAGGGCTGTCAGGGTGGACACTGCTGTGGTCTGATCAGGTGGGCGTGCGCGTGTGACCTGCGGCGACGCCCTGCACGTGCGGGCACGCCGCGGCCCGGCGCGGCGAAACGGGTGACCGCCGCCGACACCGGCGGCTACGGTGGCCCGACCAGCCGGTGGCCGGGTGGCCGCCGGTGGGGTGTAGGGCAACGCTCAGGGGCACGGCGATGTGACCCGCGAGGAGGTCGGCCAGTATGTCCGCTCGCCAGGTACGGCGGTTTCATCTCGAGCGTGATGTCGACGTGTCCGGAGTGTCCGGCACGGGTTCGGTCGCCTTCGGGGCGCAGGCTCCCGATGGCACCTGCGTCCTGTGGTGGAACTCCGAGCACGGGTCGGTCGCGATCTATCCGTCGATGGAGACGCTGCTCGCCATCCACGGCCACGCCGGGATGACGAGAGCGGTCTACATCGACTCCCCGCCCGCGAGCCCGCACGGCGCCGGTGCGCAGCCGGCGCCCCGGGCGGCCCGCACCGGCGGCTGGCGGTCGGTGGCGGCACGGGGCGGCCGTGGCGGGCGCGCCGCCCGCACAGGAAACGGGCGGCCGGCCCGGCCGTCGTGGAGCGTCACCACGGGATCCGTCGCCGCGCGGATGGTCGCCCGGGGCGGCGCGGCGCGCGCCCTGTCCGTTCAGGTGAGCGGTCGGAAGCACGGCACGGTCGGCCCGTCCGGGTCGATCGTGTAGAGCGCGAGGGTGCCCGCCATGTCCTGCGGGTCCACGCCGATGATGTTCATGTCGTCGACGACACCCGCCATCACGCCGAGTGCGTGGCGCAGCAGCACGGGCGCCAGCCCGCGCGGGTTGTCGACGCGTGAGTGGAACTCGACGGCGGTGTCACGGTCCGCGGTCAGGGCGGCCAGGGTGCCGAGCCTGATCCGGTCGGTGAGGATCTCCCAGACCCGTTCCGACTCCGGCGCCTCCGGGCTGCGCCACACCGTCCGGTAGGACATCGCGGAGATCACCGCGGACGGGGACTGCCCGGTGCGCAGGTGGATCGTGACCGTCCACATGGCGAGCAGCCAGCACAACGCCCCCATCGTTCGGTGTGGATCGTCATCGGCCCGTTCGGCCAGGTGTTGTTCGGCGGCATACCGGGTGTGTGGCGACAGCCACGCCACGACAAGGCGTTCGACGTCGACCACGTCAATCATGGGGAGCTCGTTGGGATGGGGACGGGCAAGTGCTGCAGCCCGCCGTGAACTTGTGTCGACCAGGGCCAACGCCCCCGCATCCGGGAGAGTCTGCCAGGCGAGTCCCGACAGCGGCATGGCGCACACCGTAACGTGGCGTGCGCCATTCCACCACCAGCGTTGGTGAAAGGTTGGGGTCGTTCGTGTTTCCGACCCCACCCTTCTGTGCCAGCCGAGCCGTTTTTCGTGCCGGCAAAGCCGATTCTGTTCCCGGCTGGTCGCCCTCGGTTCCGCCTGTGCGACGTCGTGTGCCCACCGGCGTGCCCTGCGTGGTGACGCGAGGGCACGCCGGGCCCACCGAGGTGCTTGTCCGTTGGTGCCTGTCCGTCGGTCTCTGTCCGCCGGTGCCTATTCGCCGAGCAGGTCGATGACGGTGCTGGGTGGCTGGCTGGGTGTGGTGGCGATGTGGGTGCGCCAGTGGGCTTCGGCGGCGTCGGTGTCGTGGCGGGCGATGAGGTCGAGGAGGTGGGTGTGGTCGTGGTGGTTGTGGGGGGTGGGGTGGGGGAGGGGGGT
>NZ_SJXI01000032.1:0-122019 GCF_004337455.1 Parafrankia sp. BMG5.11
CTACCTGACCGGCGCTCTAGGCCGGCGGGGTGTAACCGTGGATCTCGTGCTCGGCGATGCGCCACACACCGTCCGGCTCGCGCCGCTGGAGCTGGCGGTGGTCGAACACGGACCGCGCGGTGAACGGCCCGTCGCCCTCAAGCGTGAACGCCGCCGCCGTGTACTCGACCGCTGTGCGATCGGCATCGAGCGACCAGGCCCGCAGGTTCGTGATCAGGTGTCGGCCACGCAACGGCGACATACCGCGCTCCATCACGGACCGGACTGCGTCCCTCCCGTGGGCCTGGAACACCGTCGCGTCCTCGGTGTACAGCGCCAGCGCGGCGTCCACGTCGCGGGCGTCGAACCGGCTGAACAGCTCGGCCACGAGCGCCTCGGCTGTTAGCCGCCGCGCGACTTCCGCACTGTCGGGAACCACTCCTGGATCGCGCATACGCAGTGTCTGCCCATCGTCGGCGGCGAGCATTCGGCTAAGCCTACTCCCACGGGCCCGGGCCAGAACCGCGCCCGGGACGGTCCGGGTGACGGGAACGGAGTCCCTGAACGGCCAGCGGCCGCCCCGTCAGACCGAGGCTGCCGCGTACTTCGCCTGTCTGGAGGCGATGCAGAACGCAGCCAAACATGCGCCGGGTGCCGCCGTGTGCGTCGACATCGGGCTGGCCGACGGGGTCCTCAGCTTCACGGTCAGTGATGATGGTCCCGGCTTCGATCCGGCCGCCCCGGAAGGCGGTGGCACGGGCCTGCTCGGGATGGCGGACCGGGTGGGCGCGGCGGGGGGGCGCCCTGAGCATCCGCTCGGCGCCTGGAAACGGCACCACGGTTTCCGGGAGGCTACCCGCGTCCCCCTTACCTCCCTGGTCCGCCGGATAAGGCGGCACCGCTCGCCCGCTGTCTCAGCGCATTCACCCCTATAGGGATACGCGATGCGACGCACTTCCCGCACGCGGTGTCCTGCCTGATCTCGACGGCGACAACGTCGCCGGTGGACGCCGGCGAACAGGCCACGGCCGACCGAAACCGGCCGCACCTGGCCGCCGGGATGCGCGCCGAGCGGTAGGTGCCCATGCTGGTGCGGTCCGAGGGTTCGCCGTCGAAGGAGCGCCATGATCGAACTGCTGGCCCCGATGCCGCTGTCGTCATGGGCAGGCACCAAAGAGACGCTGCACCGGTACGTGCAGGTCGTAGGAAAGATCCGGTTGAGCGCCAGCCCACGTCGGAACCACTGGTGGAACGTCCCGTTCCACCTCACCGGCCGCGGTATCACGTCCCGTCCGATGGGCCTCGTCGACGGTAACCCGATTTTCACGATCGACTTCGACTTCGTCGGACACGACCTCGTCGTACACAGGCTGGACTGCGAGACGGTGTCGTTCCCGCTCGCGGGGCGATCGGTCGCATCCTTCTACCATCAGACGCTCGAGGCGCTCGGAGCGCTCGGCATCACGGTGCACATCGACCATCCGCATCCCTTCGACCTTCCCGACTCCGCCCGGCCGTTCCAGGACGACACGGAACACGCCGCGTACGACCCGGCACAGGTGACGCGCTACTGGCAGTTGCTCAGTCAGGTCAACCTGATCCTGGAGGAGTTCGCCGGCGGCTTCTCCGGCAAGGTCAGCCCGGTGCACCATTTCTGGCATACGTTCGACCTGTCCCATACCCGCTTCAGTGACCGCCGGATCGACCAGCCTACCGACGTCGACCCGGTGACGCGCGAAGCGTACTCACGTGAGGTCATCAGTTTCGGATTCTGGTTCGGCGACGCCTCCATGCCCGAACCGGCCTTCTATTCCTACACCGCCCCCGAACCCGCCGGAATCACCGACGGGCGGCTACGACCAGATGCCGCTCTCTGGACGCCACGCGGCAGCAGCCACCTCGCGGTACTACCCCTGGGCGCCATTCAGGACAGCCCCGACCGCCGGGGCACAGTCCTCGACTTCTACGAGAGTGCCTACCGCGCCGGAGCAACCCGAGCCGGATGGGATATCGACCGGCTTACCTGCCCGCACGGCATCACCGACCCCCAGCTGGCTCCCTCCATGGCGTCCACCGGCAGCGCCACGCGGTAACACCCGGGGCACCGTCCGGGCCGGCGCACGATTATCGGCACGCCGTTTCGGGGGCGCACAGTGACCAGCAGTTGGGGCGTGACCAATGTGCCAGGGACAGGCGTGAATACCACCGAAGATCAGGCGGGGTGGGGTGCGGGGAGTAGTCGTGGCACGAGGCGGACGTAGGCGACCATGCCGAGGACTTCGACGAGGGTCTGGGTGACCACGACGACCGGTACGACGGCGAACTGGTCGGGCAGAGCGAGGGCGAGCGGGAGGACGACGAGGGAGTTACGGGTGGCACCGGTGAACAGCACCGCCCGTCCCGAGGGGACGTCGAGGCGGAACAGACGGGCCAGCGCCTTCCCGGTGAACGCCATGACGGCGAGGAATGCCAGGTAGAACGGGACGACGGCGGCGACGTCGCCGAGCCTGCCGTCGAGTTTCGGGATCTGGGAGGCGACGACGGCGATGAGCACGGCGGCCATCAGCGGGACCATCGCCGCGCTGGCCGTCTCCGACACGTGCTGCCCGGCTGGTCTGCGGGCTGCCCAGCCCTGGGTGACCCAGGCCAGGGCCAGCGGAACGACGATCAGGGTGAGGAACGCTTGGAGGAAGGGCCCGGCGTCGACGATGTCGGCCAGGTCCGAGCCGAGGAAGGCGAACAGCAGGACAGGGAGGACCAGCATCTGCGCGAGCAGGAGCAGCGGGGTCGCGGCGAGCAGACGCCGGCTGCTGCCTCCGGCAAGGCCGGTGAACACGATGACCCAGTCGATGCAGGGGCAGAGCAGAACCAGCAGCACCCCGAGGCGGACGGCCTGATCGTCCGGCAGGAACGGAAACATCGCGGCGACCACAAGCGGCACGACTGCGAAGTTCACGACCAGCGCGGCGGCGAGGAACCGGCCGTCGCGCAGGGAGCGGGCCAGTTCGGCGGCGGGGACCTGGAGGAACGTCACGTAGAGAAGCGCCCCGAGCAGCGGGTTGATCGCGTGTTCCAGACCCGGTCCGAGGCCGGGTGCCGTAAGGCCGAGCACGGCACCGGCGGTCATGGCAGTGAGATAGACCGCGACCTGATGGTGTTCCATCCGGGCGACCAGGCCGACCGGTTTCTGCGTCAGCGTCAGACTCCTTGATCGCTGGCCGAGTATGTTCCTGTCATCGTCGCAGGTCACCGGCGCCCCGCCGTCTCCCGTCGGGGTCGTGCGGTTCAGCGCCGGGTAGGTGTCGCCGGGTTCTGGTGATTGCGGGGGGTGGGCAGGCCCAGGTCGACCGGTCCGGTGACTGCCTGACAGGCGGTGCGGCGGCGACGGCGGACCACGACGGCGCCGAGCAGCGCCGCGACCGCCGCCACGGCCAGCGCGGGAACCCAGACGGCGGCGACGGTCGCCACGGCGCCGACGGCGCCGAGCACGGCGAGCAACGGCCCGATGCAGCACACCGCGCAGGCGGCGAACGCCGCCGCGGTGGCCCCGATCGTCGACCAACGGCGCGGACGGGTCGCAGAAGCGGAGGGGTTCATGCGGACACTCCGAACAGGTCGGTCAGCAGGGCGGTGGCGGTCTCGGGGGCATGGACGGTCAGCACCAGACCGGTGGCGGTGAGCTGGAGAGTGAAGGCGAAGAAGGCGCAGCAGTCCTGCTCGGCCGCGGCGAGTGCGGCGACCCGCGCGGCGAGGTCGGGGCCGGGTGGAAACGTCAGCCGCAGGCCGTCAACGATCTCCTCCCGGCTGTCTGCCTCCTGGAGCAGCCGGCGCCATCGGGCGGCCCGTTCGGCCTGTTCGCCGCCGCTCAAAGTGCAGGCCACCGGTATCGACTGCGATGCCGGATCGTCGGTGGCGATCTCAGGTCGCCCCGGGGTGAGCGTGAGCGGCACCGGACCGGACTTCGCCGGGGTGCTGGATTGCGCCGGGGTGGTGGTCAGGCAGCCGCAGTCCGGGCCGCAGCCACCCGCCGGTGCCGGCTCGGCGAGCTCGGTGTGGAACGCTGCCAGACGCGCCGAGAACGCGGCCAGTTCGGCGGCCCGCCGGTCGGCGTCAGCGATACGGGCGGCGACGAGCGGCAGCATCCGTTCCCGGACCGCCGCGCACACCCCCCGCTCCCAGACCGTCAGGAGATCACCGATCTCCTCCAGTGCCAGGCCGAGGAGCTTCGCGGACGAGATGAACGCCAGCCGCTGCACCGCCTCCTCGCCGTAGACGCGGTAACCCGACGGAGCGCGCTCGGCGGGCAGCAGGCCCGCGGTCTCGTAGAACCGCAACGTGCTCGCCGGAACGCCGCAGCGGTCCGCCAGCTGCGAGATGCGATAGGTGGCCATGAGCCGGACGGTAAACCTTCGACCCGACTCGAAGGTCAAGCCGAGGGCCGGGGTGCCGGTGCCGAGGACGAGCCCGCAGAAGGCCCGCCCGTCCCCCTCCGGCTGAGTCGTGTGCCGTCACCAGGTCCGGGCGAGCACGTTGGTCAGGTAGCCGGTCATGCGGTCGAGCTTCGGCTTGTCCTCGGGGTTCGTCGCCGTGAGCTTGCCCTGCGCCCACTCGGCAGCCCAGGTGGGAACGTTGTGGGCGACGATCACATACGTCCAGTTGTGGCCCCACCGGTCGGAGTCGTACCGCTCACGCATCGCCCTGGCGGTCGAATCAAGGGCCCAGTACGGATCGAGCGCCCGGTCCTTCGTCACGTCCGGCAGTGTGGTGTTCCACTGGCAGAGCCCGAAATCGGAGTTGGTCCAGTAGCCGACGGCCCCGGGATCCCAGTTGCTCTCAAGCGCCGTCACGCCCCGCAGCAGTCCCCGCGGAACGGTGTACTTGGTTGCGTACCGGTCGGCGATCGGCATGAACAGCGCGTACGAGGTCTCCTTGTGGACCAGGCCCGGCGGGTTCCGCTCGGTGGCGGCGAGGTACATGTCCTGGTTGATGACCGGCTGTCGGTGTTGCTGGAAGGCGATCACCGCAGCCCTCGTCCGCTCGGTGAACCGGCCGTCAGTCGGGATCGGCGTGCCCGGGCCGTTGTGCCAGTTCAGCGCCCGCTGGATCGCTTTCACCGCGGCCCGCACGGCCGCGATGTCGTCCTGGCTGCTGCCCTCGGGAGCTCGCTCGCCGGCACCGATCCCGTAGTAGGGGCCGAAACCGGTTCCAGCGGCGTCGACGGTGCCCCCGTAACCGTCCTTCGGCCAGCTGCCCCTGCCCACGCGCACCCGGTCCGGTGTGGTCAAGGTGCCTCCTCCTCGCCGCCGCCGCCGATCGCCATCGCCATCGCCATCGCCGAGCGTAAGGCGCCCGGTCTCCGTACGGGACGAAACCGACGGAAGCGATCGCCGATCTGATCCGCGAGCCGCACGCAGCGCGCGGAAGCACTCGACGCGCAGGTCATCGCACGCCGCCGGCCCCGCCGCGGTGCCGCCGTCCGGGCGAGGCGACCGTGCGGAACACGGAAGGCCTGCCGTGCGATTGTGCCAGTCATGGTGACTCTTGGACCGATCGGTATCGCGGCTTCCGGGCTCGCGGCGGACCATCCCGACGCCCAGATCGATCTCGCGCGGAAAGCGGAGGCCGCGGGCTACTCGACCGTCTGGCTGGCCGGTGGCCAGGGAAACAACCTGCCTGCCATCGACCGGGTCGTGCGTGCGACGGAGCACATCCAGGTGGCCAGCGGCATCCTTTCGGTGGACGTCGTACCGGCCCGCGAGGTGGCGCAAAGCTACACGGACCTCGAGAAGGCCGCACCGGGCAGGTTCGTCGTCGGCCTCGGCGGCGCGCATGGCCCCAAGCCCCTGCGAACGCTCAACTCCTACCTGGACGACCTCGACACCGAAGCCCCTGTCGTGCCCGCGGCCTCGCGCGTGCTCGCCGCACTCGGCCCGGCGGTCCTCGCCCTCGCCCGGGACCGCGCGGCCGGCGCCTACCCGTACCTGGTGACCCCTGAATATGTCGAGGAGGCGCGGGCGACGCTCGGCCCGGGCTCGGCACTGGCTGTGCTGCTGACGGTCGTGCCCGAGAGCGATCCGGCCACCGCACGGGCCGCGGCCGCTGAAGGGCTGCGGTTCCTGCGCACGGTGCCGGGTTACCACCGCAACTTCCTCCGCATGGGATTCACGGACTCCGAGATCGCCGACCTCGACGCCAGATTCGTCGACGCGGTGACCGCCTGGGGGAATCTCGACACGATCGTCACCCGCATCCGTGAGTACCACACCGCCGGCGCCGACCAGGTCGTCCTGCGTCTCAGCGGCGAAGCCGAGTTCTTCGACCGCTGGCTCCACCGGTTCGCCGAGGCGTTGCTGCCCTGACCGACGGGCGGGCCGGCGAGTGGCTCGCCCGTTCTGGGAGCATGGGTGGTGGCGGGCCCGTGCGAGGGTCAGGCGACGGCCGTCAGGCGGTGCGGCCCCGCCATCGCGTAGGCCCCCGCCATGTGCGTAGGCCCCGTCGTCGCGTCGGGGCCGGCGTCGCGTCGGGGCCGCGCCTGGCGCCGCCACCGGCTGAAGGACGGAGCGAGGGCGATGACGTCGACCGGCGACGAGATCCGACCGACCATCCCTGACCTGTTGGGGCGCTGCGCTCGGGAGTTCGGCTCCGCCGACTACATCGTCTCCCTCACCGACCGGCTGACCTACGCCGAGGCGGAGGAACAGTCCGCCCGGGTGGCCCGGTGGCTGTTGCACGAGGGCGTCGGTAAGGGCACCCGGGTGGGCCTGTTCTTCCCCAGCGGCGTCGAGTGGGCCGTCTGGTGGCTGGCCGTGAGCCGGATCGGGGCCGTGGCCGTTCCGCTCAGCACCCTGTACCCGCCGGCGGAGATCGCCAAGGTCGTGCGGCTGGCCGATGTGCAACTCCTGGTGGCACCGACGACCGTGCTGCGGATCGACGTCGCGCAGCGGTTCGAGACGGCGTTCCCCGAGCTGGCCGGGCAGCCGGCCGGCCAGCTCGAGCTGGCGGGCGCGCCGTACCTGCGGCGGATCGTGCTGACCGGGCGGACGGACCGGGGCTGGGCCACCCGATGGGATCCGCGGGACCCGCCGCTGGTGCGGGCCGAGCTGCTCGCCGCGGTGCAGGCCGAGGTCACCCCGGCCGACCTGGCGATCATGGTTCACACCTCCGGTTCCACCGCCGACCCGAAGGGCGTGCTGCACACCCACGGCACGCTGGTGCGCCAGACCTCCACCTGGCCGGCGGCGATCCGCGGGCTCACCGGCGTCGACCACGGGCCACGCATCCTGTGCGCCATGCCGTTCTTCTGGATCGGCGGGATCCTGGCCGCGACCGGAGCTCTGCACGCACCCGTCGCGGTCCTGGTGCTGGCGCGGCTGGAAGCCGGGCCGGCCCTCGACCTCGCCGAACGGGAACGGGCGAACGGCGTCGTCGGATGGCCCGCGTTCACCCAGCAGCTGCGGCTGCACCCGTCCTTCCCCAGCCGGGACCTGCGCAGCGCCCCCGCGCTGCGGGAGGGGCCGGTGGACCTCGCGATGGCGGGCGTCCCGGACGGCCATCCGATCCACCGCAGCCTGACCGAGTCCGGCGGCAGCTTCGCGTTCACCGAGACCGCGATCGTCGACGCCGCCGGCGAGCGCGTCCCGGACGGGACCGTCGGTGAGCTGCTCATCCGTGGCATCGGCTCGATGGCCGGCTACAACAAGCGCGAGCGCGCGGAGGTCTTCGACGCGGACGGCTGGTACCACACCAGCGACCGCGTCTACCGCAGGACGGGCGACCCGCGGCTGTTCTACGTCGGCCGGGACAGCGAGCTCGTCAAGGTCGCCGGTTCGAACGTGGCACCGCGCGAGGTCGAGGCCGTCATCGAGGAGTTCCCCGAGGTCGCGCACTGTGTCGTGACCGGTGTCGAGCATCCGACCCGCGGCGAGGAGGTGTGCGCGGTCATCGTTCCGGCCGGCACGACCGGCACGGACGTCGACGTGGACGGTCTGACCTCACGCACCCGCACGCTCCTGTCGAGCTACAAGGTTCCGACCCGGTGGATCGTCGCCGCGGACGACGAGGTGCCGGCCCTGCCGAGCGGCAAGCCGGACCGCCGGGGCCTGCGCACACTGATCGAGGACGGCCGACTGAAGTAGGCGCGCGCTGCGGGGCCGGCTGAGCTCGTCCGCCCCGAGATCGGGTCTGTGGTCAGGTGTGAGCACGGGCGCGTCGGCGTGGCGGCATGTGGGTTGAGGCCTCCGGTGGGCGCACGGAGTTGATCAGTCACCGTACGCTGTCATGCCACCGACAAAGTCCGAGCATCGCTCGAACAGAATGCTTGACTGGCGCCCGATGTGGCAGCTCGCACGCAGACTGTCGCACAGACATCGACCTGTCTGAGGAGAATCCGTCGTGGCCCGATTCCTGTTCGCCACAGTCCCGGCCGTCGGCCACACCGTGCCCGCGCTGCCCATCGCCCGCGCCCTGATCGAACGCGGCCACACCGTGCGCTGGTACACCGGCGTCGCTTTCGCGGAAAAGATCACCGCCGTTGGTGCGAAATTCCACCCGATCACAGATCCCGACTTCGACTACAGCCTCGTCGGGTTGGAGGAGCACTATCCGCGGCGTCGGGAGCTGTCCGGGCTGAAAAAGCTGCAGTTCGACCTGGTTCAGGGGTTCTCCAAGCCCGTGCCGAACCAGGTGCGGGACCTGATGGCACTGTTGCAGGAGGAGCCGGCTGACGCCGTCGTCACCGACACCGCATTCATCGGCGGGGTACTCCTGCAGGAACTGGGCGGACCGCCGGTGGCCGGTTTCGGCATCAGCGTCCTGCCTTTCCCCAGCAGGGATCTCGCGCCCTTCGGCATGGGTCTGGCGCCGGCCACCGGCCCACTGGGCCGGCTGCGCAACAAGGCGCTGGCCGGCTTCACCCGCCAGGTGGTGTATCGGCCGGTCACCGCCGAAATCAACCGGACCCGGCGGATGCTCGGCCTTCCCGCGACGGCCGGGACGATTTTCTCCTACCCGCTGGCCACTCAGCTCTATCTGCAGTTCAGTCCGCCCAGCTTCGAGTACGACGTCTCGGACCTGCCCGGCCAGGTCGCCTTCGTCGGGCCGCCGCGCCCGCCGGTCGACCCCGGGTGGGAGCCGCCGTCCTGGTGGCACGAGCTGTCCGGACGGCGGGTCGTGCTCGTCAACCAGGGGACCGTCGCCACCGACGCCGATCAGCTGATCCGACCGGCGCTGGCCGGGCTCGCGGACGAGGACGTCCTCGTCGTCGCGGTCACCGGGGGCAGCGACCCGGCAGAGCTCGGGCCGCTGCCGGCCAACGCGCGGGTGGAGCGGTTCATCCCGTTCGACCAGCTACTACCGCGGGTCGAGGTGTTCGTCACCAACGGCGGCTACGGCGGCGTGCAGCTCGCGCTCTCGCACGGTGTCCCGATCGTCGGCGCGGGCAGGACCGAGGACAAGATCGAGGTCAACGCCCGGGTGGCCGCGTCCGGCGTCGGGGTGAACCTGCGCACTCAGACCCCGGAGCCGGACGTGATCCGTGGAGCTGTCGCGAAGGTTCTCGCCGACTCCCGGTACGCCACCGCCGCGCGTCGGATGCAGGCCGAGATCGCGCAGGCAGGACGCGAGACCCGGGCAGCCGAGTTGCTCGAGCAGCTCGCCGACGGATCGACGCCGGGCCGGTCCGAGCTTGTGTCAGGGACGACGGGCGATCGACTCCACCCAGACCACGCCGCGTTTTAGAGGGTCTTCGAAGTTATGCGGTGCGGAGGTGTCCGCGGGCTCGGCGGGTGGTGACGCAGCGTGCTCGGAGGCGCTGGTTGGTCGGGTTGCGGAAGCCATAGGCGGCGCGGCCGACGAACTTGATCACGCGGTTGATCCCTTCGCTTTTGGCGTTGCTGATGCCGGTGTTCAGGAAGGCTTCGATCTCGGGCCACCAGCAGCGCCTGGCCGATCGGGCCCTGGTCCATCAGCGGGTTCCACATCCGCTCGAACTCAGCGTCGGTCAGATCCTCGCGGTTGCGCAGCAGCTTGCGCCGGGCCTTCCACTCCGGATCTCCGGCCCGGCCACGTCTGCCGCGGTGTGTGCGGGTCAGACGGCGGCGCACCAGATTGAGCATCTTGTTCGCAAGCTGCACCACATGGAAATGATCGACCACCACGGTGGCCTGCGGCAGTCCGGTGCGGATCGCCGCCCGACACAACGGGGACATGTCGATGGCCACGAAACGAACCCCCTGGCGCCAGGTGAGCGGGGTGTCGGCCGGCCAGGCCAGCACATCGCCGGCGGCCCGTCCCTCGATCTGCCCCAGCAGACCGCCGCAGCCTGCGGCGTCGACGAATCCGGTGTGCCAGCGATCGGCCGCCGCAGACCACTTCCCCGTCTGCGGGTCCTTCTCCCAGCGGGCCCTGCCCCGGCGGGTCTCGTCGATCCCCAGCACCTCGATGTCCGGCAGCGGCGCCTCGGTCACCGCAGTGGCAGCGGTACGGAAAGCCTCCCGCTCAGCGCCTCGTCTCGTACCTGGTCAGCACCACGCCGCCGGGGAACGTCCGCGTCTCCACCAGATCCAGGTTCACCCAGCTGTCCAGCGCGGCGAAGAAGGGCGTGCCGCCGCCCACCAGAACCGGATGGGTGGCGATCGCGTACTCGTCGATCAGCCCGGCCCGCATGGCCGCCCCGGCGAGCGTCGCGCCGCCGATGCCCATCGGGCCGCCGTCCTCTGCCTTGAGCCGGGTGATCTCGGCGATCGCGTCGCCGGTGACCAGGCGGGTGTTCCAGTCGACCTTGTCGATCGTCGAGGAGAACACCACCTTCGGCGTGTCCCGCCAGTTCCGCGCGAACTCGATCTCCGCCGGGGTGGCGTTGGGCTGCTGGTCGCCGGTCGGCCAGTAGGAGCTCATCGTCTCCCACAGCTTGCGCCCGTACAGCGACAGGCCACTCGCCTGCTCGTGGTCGAGCCACCACTGGAACAGCTCGTCGCTCGGCGGCCCGCTCCAGCCGATGTCGTCGCCGGCCGCGGCGATGTAGCCGTCCAGGGTCAGGTTCATGCCGTAGATCAGTTTCCGCATGGCGCCAGCCTTCCGTGAGTCGGACTCCGGCGTATAGACCGGCGCCGTGCGGGAAACTCATCGGTGCGCGATCTGGGCTCACAGGTAGTCCTCGTGGTCAGGGCTCAGTGTGGCGTACTCGCCAGCTCGGGCACCCGACGGATCTCGACCTCGCCCTTGCACGGCAGCAGCCCGCCAGCGAACCGGACCTGGGCACCTCAAGCGCAACCAGGCCGCCGAACAAGCTACGACGCAGAAAGCGCGAAATCTGAAGAAATGCCGTGGAACTGAGACTCAAGCCAAGTGATATTCCGTGAGACAACCAACGAACCCGCCGGTCAAACAAGATCGACATGTCACGCGCGCTGAGACCCTACAGGTGATGGCCGCGTTCCGCAGCGCCGCCGAGGCGGTGACTCAGGCGCCGCTTGCCGATATCGGGTGCTGGGCATCGACGAGACCCGGCGGGGCAGGGCCCGCTGGGAGAAGGACCCGGAGACAGGAAAGTGGTCTCCGGCAGCGGATCGCTGGCACACCGGATTTATCGACGCCGCAGGTCACGGTGGGCTGCTCGGCCAGATCGAAGGACGGGCCACCGGTGATGTGCTGGCCTGGCTGGCCGGCACCCCGCTCGCCTGGCGCCAGGCCATCCGGTTCGTGGCCATCGACATGTCACCGTCCTACCGGGCCGCCGTGCGCACCGGCCTGCCGCACGCCACCGTCGTAGTTGATCACTTCCATGTCGTTCAGCTCGCCAACAAGACGCTCAATCTGGTGCGCCGCCGTCTCACCCGAAGCGTCCGCGGCCGGCGTGGCCGGACCACGGAGTGGAAGGCCCGGCGCAAGCTGCTGCGCAACCGCGAAGACCTCACCGACGCTGAGTTCGAGCGGATGTGGAACCCGCTGATGGACCAGGGCCCGATCGGCCAGGCGCTGCTGGTGGCCCGAGATCGAAGCCTTCCTGAACACCGGCATCAGCAACGCCAAGAGCGAGGGGATCAACCGCGTGATCAAGTTCGTCGGCCGCTCCGCTTACGGCTTCCGCAACCCGACCAACCAGCGCCTCCGAGCACGCTGCGTCACCACCCGCCGAGCCCGCGGACACCTCCGCACCGCATAACTTCGAAGACCCGTTTTAGATCGACGTCGACTTCCGCGGCCTGTGCAGCGCTGGAGACGTCGACCGTGCCGGTTCTTCTGGTTCACGGCACGCACGGCTTTCTCGCACCGGAGACGATCGGCGAGTTCCGCGCCCGCGTGCCGCGGGCCGAGATCGTCGAGATCGAGGCGGGCCACAACGTCCAGGAGCAGCAGCCGGCCGCGCTCGCCGCCGCAACCAGCCGCTTCCTGCCCGGCCCGACGGACGGGACCGCATAGCGGCGCCTGCAGATCGGCCCACAGTGTGTGACCAACGACAAGATCAGACGGGGCGACACACTGTCAGATCCAGCCTGGCCTCAGGCTTTTCGAACAGCTCGATCTCGAATCTGGCCTGTCGGAGACGGTCGTGGAGCTCGTCGACCGGAGGAGTCCATCGAGCCAGTCGCTCGCGATCCGAATCTTGATAGATGCCGAGCAGGCGCCGTTGATCGCGAGCAAACTGCGACCACGTTCCGAGTAGCAGAACACCATCGTCCGCGAGTATCTCCCGCATACGCTGGATTATGCTCTGCAGATTGTCGTTTCGCGAGAGCTTCCGATCCCAGCCGAAATGAGACAGAGTGCCCAGCATACAGGTGACAAGATCGAAGTCTCCTCTCGGTAGCCGATCCGAGGAGAAATCAACGTGTTCAATCCTGATCCGTTCGTCTCCCGGGAAACGTCGTTCAAGACTGGCCTGAGCGAAACGGACGCAGTCAGGGTCGTCGTCGATGCCGATGAGTTCTCCGCTGGGAACCGTGGCATCCCTGAAGAGGGCGATGTACCTGCCCGTGCAAGTGCCAACATCGAGATGACTCCGCAGGTTTCCCCAGCGCCCGATGGACTCAATCGCGGCTACTGCTCGACGAGCTTCAAGTGTCTTCAATCGCTCGTCCTCGCCATCGAGATCGAACTCGTACGCCGTCAACCAGTTACCCGTGTAGTCGATCCTTGTATCGGCGCTCCTGATGGAGTTCTGCATGAGTTGGAGGAAACTATCCACTGGTTGTGCTTCCTGCCATAGGTCATCGAAGTAGGTTTCAGTCGCGGCTAGGTACGACGCAAACTCGCGCGTCGTCGCACAATGACTTTTCACGCCGCGAATACTTCCCATACTACCACCCTGGAAAGAGTCCACTCGGAACTCGTCGTAAATTGCCAGCTCGTTGTCGTAGGGGTCATCAATCAACCCCGGCGGGAGAGCGCGATGCAGGCTCCACGCATCGAACACCACCCGGACTTCAAAACCTGCGGCGATCATCGCCCTTATGTTGCGCTTGACGTGCTCAAAACGGTTGGCCGACTCGCGCAGTTCCCGTCCTCGCGCCAGTTCACGGAGATGAATGCGGTCCGCCCGGAAGGCCTGGACCACAGCTTCGACATCCTGGTCAAGAATGAACAGCCGGCGCGCCTCGCCGCCGTTGCGACTGAGCCGCACCATCATCTGAGCATTCGCAGTGAGAACACTCGGCTGCGGCCGGCTCCAAAATCCGCTAGAAAGGAACGTCGTTGTCCAGAACCGGCGCTTCACCAGAGCGAGTGCTTCCGCATAGCTGGACAACGCGCTGTCCGGGGAGTCAAAGTAAACTGGTTCGTCATAAACGTCAGTAATACTTGCAACCGACTCACCGAGTGAGCTGACAAGCTTGTCCAGCCGATTCTGCTCGCGTTCAATGGTCTTCGAGTAGCCGAACAGCGCTCCGACCGAGTCATTTGGAATTGACGTGCTAAGTTTGTTCCTGCGCAGAGATTCCCATCGCTCCTTGATCCGGCGGGCACATCCTTCCAGCGTCACGCCGAGCTTTATATCGTTACTGCCGTCAAACTGCTCGACCGTCAGACCGACCAGATCCGTCGGCAGTGTCACTCCCTCCTCTAGAAGTACGCAGACCCGATCCCGACCCAGCCCAGCAACAAAGAACCCATACTCCAGGATCACGTTGTCGCGACTTGAAATGAAGTCTCGTTCACCTCGGGCGACTTCGTCGTCCGCACCGAAGATAAGTATTGCGGCATCGACGGTTCTGAGTTCTTTCTGCAGAACATCGAGGATGTAGGCCCCCGGCGGAAATACATTTCGCCAGAGGTGTAGCTCGAACCGGTCGACCAGCTCGGCTGCCAGCGTGTTTACGATTCCCCTGTTGACGGACTTCCCTGAACTACCAATGAAGATCGTTGGGCGCCATCCAGGAACATCTGAGCTGGAACCGACCACAGTCAGCACCTCCGAAGGCCTACTTGCTCACAGTTGGCGCGACGATATCGTGGCCGATGGCCTCAATATCCCGAAACCTGTCGTAATCGCATTAGGAAACACATTGGTGACTACAGGTAATCGGACGATCCCTATTCCGTTTCCGTTGCGGCCCCCTCGGGGAACCACACCCGACACAACAACCGGACATCAGGGAGAATCTGCACCAAAGGGGCAGCTGGCTTCACGGGCGAGGCAGGCGACGACCCGGGGTCGCGCGTCAGGGACGGACGTAGGGAGCCGTGGATGCAGGTCACTGCGCCACGGACGGTCACTGGGATCTACCGCGCACCCTTCTTGCCCAGCGGCCGTCGCCCGACCCTCCGGCCCAATCCCGCAGATGAGGGTGCTTGCGAAACAAGGGCCGGAGGATCTGATCGCGGCCGGCGTTTATCATCTGGGTGGGCACTGAAAATCCTCCCGAAGAAGATCGGGTATCATTTCGGGTTGCTGCACCCGCGTCGCCGGGACCAGCTTGCAGTCGAATGAACCTCGACCCCTTAGGCCCACCAGCGAGAGTTACACCCCAGCAGAATCAGAGAACAGGACGCGCGCGGGATGGCAGCCAAAAAAGGACCACCACTCAAGCCGAAGATCACCTTTGGCAAGTTCGAGAACATTGACATGCGCGTAGCGCGAGTGATCTCGGCTCCACTGGCCGAGGGTACAAGGTTTCCGTGCCGTGTCATCGAACTGGATCTGGGGAGTCTCGGAATCCGTCACTCGGTAGGTCAGTATGCGCTGCTGTCAGAGGATGAACTGGTCGGCAGAAATGTCATCGTGTGCGCGAATCTCGGCTCACGAGAGATAGGTCCGTACACCTCAGACGCCCTGGTACTTGGGGTTCCCCATCCGGATGGCCCGGAAGATCAGGCGCAAGCTGCTCCACTTTTCGCCCACGAGAAGGCCACACCAGGCGATCAGGTCTACTGACTCTGCCTCACGATCTTCCAGTCGAGCAGGGCCCCGTGGCCCGAGGCCGCTGCGCCCGAGCCAGCCACCCGCAAGGACGGAGCGGCCGCTACCGAGGCGTGTACACGTCCGGCCAGGGGGCGGCGGGCATGGCGGCGCCGATGTTGCGCCCCAGGTCAATCCGCCGCAGCCGGGTGCCGGACAGCTCGTACGCGTCGAGGTAGACGTCGCCGGTGTAGCCGGCCTGGGAGTTGTCCTTGGCGTTGGACGGGTCCCACCTGACGACGATCTCGTACTCGCCGTCACCGTCGAGGTCGCCGACACTGGCCTCGTTGGCGCTGTAGGTGTAGGAAGCGCCGTCCGGGGTCTGGCCACCAGCCGGTATCTGCAGCGGGACGTCCGGATATCCGCCGCCCAGCCGCAACGCGGGCTCGGAGGCGGGCGGCCGATCTGGCGGCCGATCTGGTCCTCGAACCCACCGCCCGGCCCCAACCGGCGGGACCGGCGGGACCGGCGGGAGACCCCTTGAAGATCAGCTGCCGATGACCTTGCAATACTCGCGCGGGCCGTCGTAGTCGTTCACCGCGTAGTGCCACGTGGCCTGGTTGTCCCAGATCACGAAGTCCCCCGGCTTCCAGCCGAAGCCCACGGTGTGGTTCGGTGAGGAGGCGTGGGCCAGGAGGAACGGCAGGAGGGCTTCTCCCTCAGCCGGGCTGATTCCGGTCAGGCGGAGGGCCGACGAGCTGATGAAGAGCCCCTTACGGCCGGTATGCCGGTGTGTGTGCACCACCGGGTGCTCGATGGTCTCGGTCACCGGCGGCCGGTTGTAGGTCCCGTCCCCCGGGTAGGCGCTGTACACGGCGTTGACCGATTCCAGGAGCCGCTCGAAGGGCTCGGACAGGCCGTCGTATGCCGCCTGCAGATCGGCCCACAGCGTGTGACCGCCGACCTCCGGCACGACCTGATAGGTCAGTGACTCGCTGTTGAACGGAGGGTTCTGCCAGGTTCCGCCGACGTGCCACGTCGCGGCCGTGCCCGCCTTCACGTGCGCGTCCGGTGAGAGGTTCTGGCCACGGAACACCAGGACCTTGTGCTTCCAGAAATCCTCGCGCAGGGCTTCGGCGGTGGCGTCGTCGACGCCGTCCGCCAGGTTGACACCGACGATCTCGGCGCCGAGGACCGGGCTGGCCCGGCGCGTTTCGTAAGGCGCGGTTCGGGTGACGGTCACCGTGACCCCTCTCTGTACGGGACATCTGGAACTCGATCGCGTGCAATCCTCACCGGAGCGACCGTGCCTGGACGGCGGACCAGCGGCTGGGCGGGAGAGACAGCCCGAGGTTCTCGCGCAATGTGCGGCCGGTGTACTCGGTACGGAACAGGCCGCGGCGGCGCAGCTCCGGAATCACCAGGGTGGCGAAGTCGTCGAGCGTGTCCGGGAGATAGGGGAAGACGACGTTGAAGCCGTCCGCGCCGCGGCCCTCGAACCATTCCTGGATGTGGTCGGCGATCGACTCCGGGGTACCGACGATGGTCCTGGTGTCACGGGCGAGCTGGTGGGCGAGCTGGCGGATGGTCAGGCCGCCGGCCCTGGCCCGCTCGACGATGTGCCGCTGGGCGCTCCGGCTCTGGTTGGAGGGCGGCAGATCCGGCAGCGGCCCGTCCAGCGGATGGGCGGTCAGGTCGACGCCACCGAGCCAGTAGGCGAGGTCCGCCAGCGCGACGCGCGGGTCCAGCAGCGCGGTCAGCCGTTCCAACTTGTCCTCGGCCTCGCTGATCGTGCGGCCCACGACCGTCGACAGGCCGGGCAGCACGACCACCTCGTCCGGGTTCCGGCCAGCCGCCTGGGTGCGCGCCTTCAGGTCGGCGTAGTACGCCTGCGCGCCCGCCAGGTCGGGATGGTGGGTGAACACCACGTCGGCGACCGAGGCGGCCAGCGCGCGACCGGCGTCCGACGAGCCGGCCTGCACGATCACCGGACGGCCCTGTGGCGGCCGCGGGATGTTGAGCGGCCCGGTCACCGCGAAGTGCTTCCCGCGGTGGTCGAGGCGGTGCAGCCTGGCCTCGTCGAAGTAGATGCCGGTCTTCTGGTCGCGGAGGAACGCGTCGTCGTCGAAGCTGTCCCAGAGACCACGGACGACGTCGACGAACTCCTCCGCCCGCCGGTAGCGCAGGGCATGGTCGAGGTGGGTGTCGCGGCCGAAGTTGCCCGCCTCCAACGGGACGACCGAGGTCACCACGTTCCAGCCGGCGCGGCCTCCCGACAGATGGTCGAGCGAGGCGAACTTGCGGGCGATGTGAAAGGGCTCGTTGTACGTGGTGGTCGCGGTCGCTACCAGGCCGATCCGTTCCGTCACCGTTGACAGCGCGGCAAGCAGGGTGAGCGGCTCGAAGCGGTCGGCGCGCGCGGTGCGCCGCAGGGAGTCCAGGTCGTGGCCCCAGATCGCGACCACGTCCGCGATGAACAGCGCGTCGAAGGTGCCGCGTTCCATCGTCCGGGCGAGCCGGATGTGAAAAGGCAGGTCCAGCTGCCCGTCCGGCGGCGAGAGCGGATGGCGCCAGGCCGCGATGTGCCCACCTGAGCCGTGCAGCAACGCCCCGAATGTCAGCCGCCGCGGCCTCCCCGCCGTGCCATCACCCGCCCGAGTTTGCACCTGGCCATTCATCGGACGGCCCCGACCACACCGCCAGTGCTCGCCACGGCACCGCCTGTCTGCCCGCTCGGGGCTTTCCTCACGCGAACGCTGCCGGCATTCCGACCACCGGACCACCGGACCACCGGACCACCGGACCCGCCGAGCGTCGCATCGTGGCGTAAGCACCGTCAACCACCGGACCGATTACTACTGAACTACTGCCGAAATGTTTCTCCTCTTTGACTGCGAAGAGGAATCCCATCCGGCGGAAAGCAGCGCCGGCCCCGACCGGAACACAATGCCGCATACCTGTCGCCTTTGATCCTTCCCCATGTTCCCGGCGAGGTACCCGCCGAGCACCGCGGGTCCCTTCCGACGATGCCCAGGGAGCGCACGGGCCGCGGCCGGTTGCGTCGCAGTAAGGTGAGGCACCATGAAGGTCGAAGTCTGGTCCGACATCGTCTGCCCGTGGTGCTACATCGGCAAGCGACGGCTGGAGAAGGCACTCACCCGGTACGAGCACGCCGACGAGGTCGAGGTCGTCTGGCGCAGCTTCCAGCTCGACCCGACGCAGCCACGCGGGGAGAACATCCCGACCTCCGAGATGCTCGCGCGCAAGTACGGCGTCACCCCGCCCGAGGCCAAGGCCATGAACGACCGCGTCAGCGCACTGGCCGCCGAGGAAGGCCTGACCTACCACCTCGACCGGGCCGTCACCGCCAGCACCTTCGACGCGCACCGCCTCATCCACTTCGCCGCCACGTACAACCTCGCCGGCGCGACGCAGGAACGGTTGATGCGCGCCACCCTGACCGACGGCGCGGCCGTCGACGACACGGACACGCTCGTCCGACTCGCCACCGAAGCCGGCCTGCCGGCAGACAGAACCCGCGAAGTCCTCGACGGCGACGCGCACGCCGACGACGTCCATGACGACATCCGCCAGGCCCGCGCGCTCGGCATCAGCGGCGTGCCGTTCTACGCCGTCGACCGCACCTACGGCATCTCCGGCGCCCAGCCGGTGGAGACCATCCTGGACGCCCTGCGTCGAGCATCGTCCCCGGTCGCGTCCTGACCTGATGGTGGTGGGAGCCAGCATCCGAACTGGTGCGTCGCCGAACTGTTTGCTGTGCGCCCTCGGCCGGGCCGCACCGGCCATGCTCCCTCAGCGAGACGCGGTCCGGGCTTCGGCGAGCGCCCTTCGGCTGAGCTGATCGGCCGCCCGGGTCGTCTCCGGCAGCCGGTACCTGGGGCACAGCTCCAGTACCCACCGGCAGGCGGAGTCAAGGTTGGTGCGGTGCCCGACCGAGACGTACACCTCGCGGACACCGTCACGGGTCCGCAGCGCGGCTCCCACCGGCTCGCCGTCGAGAATGATCGCCGTTCGGTCTCCCCGACGCGGCCCAGGCGTTGAGTGGTCGCCGACAAACGGGGTCTTCGCCACGCCGATCGTCGGCAGGTCCAGGGTGACACCGAGATGACAGGCCAGTCCGAACCGTCGGGGGTGTGCGATGCCATGCCCGTCGCACACCAACAGATCTGGCGGCGCGGCCAACTGCGGGAGAACGGTTTTCCACGCTTCGAGCAGCGGCGGCATTTCCCGGAACGACAGCAGACCCGGAATGTAGGGAAACGCCGCCCGACCTACCACCGCGGCTGATGCGATCACCTCCCAGCCCGGCGCGGCGAGAACGACGACCGCGCCCGCGACCAGATCGGAGTCGGTGTCGTACGCGACGTCAAAGCCAGCCGTCGTCGTGATCAGGTCGGGGCCGGGCACGTCAGCCTGGACGAGCCGACGCAGCTCAGCCTGCAGCGCCTCAGCGTCCTCCACCTGCCTCATCGCAACCCCCTGCGTTACCGAACACCAACTCGTGCAACCGAGCCGAATGTAGATCAGCTCAACTCTGTCCCTTCTTGGGCGGCCGTTTCCACAGGTTTCAATCTCGCGGAGCTGGTCTGGTTCAGCCCGGCAGCAGCTTTGCGACGGCGGAAAGTCCCGCGGCATGATCGGTTAGAAGGGCCGTGACACTTCGGTCTCCGGGAGCGGGTGTCCGCGGCGTGCCGCAGAGCTCGGTCAGCTCCTCGAGAAGCCAGTCGAGCTCCTCCTTCTTGGCCTTGGACAGCACCTGGGAGAAGTCGGAAAACACGAGGATGACGGCGTCGGCCGGTACCTGGAAATCGTACAAGCTGTCATGGAGGGCCGACCAGTTACCACCGAAATAGGCGGGAAACTGGAGAACCGCTGCCAGTTCGTCAAACAGGCCAGCGGAGGTGCGACAGCGTGAGCCGCGGACGTGCAGCGTCCGTACTCGCGGCGAGGCCGTCCCGAGGTCGAGCTTGTGGTAGAGCTCGGCAACCAGTCGACCGGTCGCCGCGAGTCCGTCGACCGGCACTGCGTGAACACCACCGAACAGACCGCTTCCGATCACTTCCAGTGGATCTTGTCTCAACGGAACCTCACCCAGCTCTGGTAGTGGTCGTCGGTGTAGTAATGCGCGTCGTCGTCGCCGACGACGAATCGCCGACCATTTCTCTGTACGCCGTCGTACGGGTCGCGGTCGTACTCCTTGTACCTGATGGGCGTGCCATCCTCAGTGGTCTCGGGTAGCTTCGGCTCCGATCTGTTCTTGTAGGCGGTGCCACCGGAGTATTCGCCGGCCGTCAGGCCGTTGTATGGCTTACGGGGAACCGCATCCGCCTTCACACCATCAACGCCGTCTGCCGGGCCGGTGACCTCAGGCTCGCCTCCCCAGGGGATGTCACGATCATCACTTTCATGATCGGCGTCGCCGTCACGGCCGTCCGAGCTTTCCGGGCCGTCGGTGCCGTCGGTGCCGTCGGTGCCGGGAGTGCCGGGATCCGGCAACAGATCCTCGGCAGTCTCGCCGTCGGTGCTGGTCGTCGGGTCGGGGTCTGCTTCGACAGACAACGGGCTGCCGGTGGGGTCGTTCTCGTGGACCGTGCCGTCGTTGACGATGGTGGGCGAAGGCGCCTCGTCAACGGACTCCTGGCGGGACGGTTGCGGACGGTCGCGCACGCTGCTGGAATCGGGCGCTGTCAGGGACTCCGAGTCGTTCCGGACGTCTACTGGGTCCTGCCCGTCCGGCTGCTCGACTCGGGCGGCAGGTGCAGACGCCTCAGGCGCCCCTCGTATACCGGGCGCAGTGGATGCATCGGGCGCATCAGTTGCGTTCCGGATGTCCGGTCCAGCTTCGGGCTGGACCGCTGGCCGGAACTCATTGCCCTGCTCCGTCCGGACTGCCGGCTCGGACTCGACGCCTTCCTCGGACCGGGACAGCGGGTCGATGCTGGGGCCAGCTCCGTCGGAGGACCTCTCCTCCATGGCGGCCTTGCGGTCATCGAGGTGGGACTGGAACTCGGGCGTCGGCCCAAGACCGCTTCCTGGCGGCTCCAGCCCCTGCGGTTCCTGGTTCCTCGCCGAACTTTGCTGATCTGCGTTCTGCGGTTCGCGAGAAGAGGGATCGCCGTCGAGCATGCCCGCCTTGTCCTGGGCACTGGGCTCGACTGTCGGCGACGGGCTCCGGTCTGACAGTTCTGCGGGCTGGCGCTGCTCCGGCGCACTGCTCGGGCCCTCGTGGCTGAGTTGTCGATCCTCCGGGGCGCGATCCAAAGCGGCGGCTTTGTCGGGCGGTCCTGGCGCGTCGGTGTGCGCGGCCAGGCTGTCCGCCCGCTGATCGGCAACGTCGGCGGATCCGGTCTGTTGGTCCTGCGTACCGGTATCCGGGCCGCTGTCGTCCACGTTCTCACGTCGCGTGGCGTCCGGACCGCCGCCGCCGGACACGCCCCGGCCGTCGAGGGACGAGGCCTTCTCCTGGGTGGACGTGTCTGGCGGCGGGGGTGGTGGAGGGGGAGGCGGAGCGTCAGTCGTCGTCGGGCTGTCGGTCGCCACGACCGGGCCTCATTTCAGACTGGACAAGCCGACACAGCTCGGCCTGCAGCGCCTCAGCTTCCTCGACCTGCCTCACCGCAACCCCTTGATCAGTAAGCCAGGTCAATCTCAATCTTTCCATCGCGCGCAATGCTGCCACTTATTACCTTTGGCGTTTCTTTCTGGCTTTCCCGAAAGGCGTCCTCGAGTTCGTCCAGCGCCTCGTACACATCGTCACCAAGATCGACCTCATGCTTCACATCGTTCTTACTCGCACTGATTTTGATTTTCTGGACATCCGGCTCGGAGATATCGCAGCTGAATCGTATTACGTCGAACTCAAAGTCGACCGAGGAATAGATAGCGCGCCCGAGCCGTTCGATCGCGTCCGCCTGGGAATCCCGGTCCGTCATCGTCCACCCGCCCTGTTCCTGAATCGAACTATCTCGGTCTCGCCGTCGATCTTATACCGGATCGCAATCCCGCTCGGCCGCTGACTACCCTCCGGGTACACAACCCGGATGTCGACTTCGACGCTCTTGTCCCGTGCCGCCTGGGCCAGCTTGTTCTCCAGGCTCCGGTAAGCCCCGCGGTTCAGGTTCATGTCCTGAGGAACGAGGTTGATGCGTCCCTCCGGTGGATTGAACCGATGGCCGATGAGGTGGCCGGCGTCGTCGCCCGGTTTGCCGGCTGCTCTGGCCTCCCTGGCCGCGGCCGCGTCACGCCTGTCCGGAGTATCGACATTCAACGTGCCGGTCGCCCTTCTGGTACGGCCATGCTCATCCACGGTGAACGTATATCCCTTGATCGTGTGGTCACCGGCTGCCGGAGCATCCTGGCTCCTCGTCTCGGACGCTGTCGGCGGGTCGCCGAGTTCTCCGGCTGACCTGAGGTTGTCGGAGCTGGCCGTGGGCGGCGCTTCGCCATCCACTGAGTTCGGGGTCTCGTTCTGGCTCGCGACAGTCCGTCTGTCGGGCTGCTCATTCCGGTCGGCCTGGGTCTCGGGCGTCGTCGCGGCAAGATGTTGCTCGCTCTGTGGGCCGGTCTGCAGGTCCTGGTCGGCCACGGTGCCGACGGGTTCGTCGACGTGGCCGCTCTGGGTGACCTCGTGATCGTCGATGTGGGCCTGGCGCCCGTCCGCATGCTGGAGATCCGGTGACTCCGCTCGCCGCAGCGCATCAGGCCCTTCAGGCACCACGGGCTCCTGGCGGGCACCGCTGACGCTGAAGTCCTCGTTACTTGTCGTGCCGCTGATCTGGTCGGCACCCCGGCCAGCGTCTTCCTGTCCATGCTGCGTCAGACCGAGTGGGACCTGGTCGCGCTCGGCATCGTTCTGATCGGCGACATTCTCCTCGTGGGGACTACTCGCCTCGGCGGCAGCAGGCTCAGCCCGGTCGAAAGGATCAGTCTCCAGCTCGCCGGCACGAACTTCGTCCGAGGCCCACTCGGGAGCCGAATTCCCCGCTACAGAACTGCCTTCATCCTCGGTTGCCGGCCTGGGCTCCTCTGCGGATTCCGGTTCCGGTTCCGGCTGGACATCGGTGTCGTTGTGGGGATCGTGGCGATTGTCGGCGTCGCCGACGACGTCGGGGGAACTCGTCTCCTCCTCCCCCGGTGCCTCGGGAGTTTCCGAGGTCCCCGGGCCTGCCGAGACGTCGGGCTCCTGCCGGGACGGTTGCGGACGGTCGGGCCCGCTCCCGGGAGCGGAAGCCGTCGGTTGCTCCGGGATGTTCTGGGCATCTGCCGGCTCCCGCCCGTCCGGCTGTTCCGTCCTGTCCGGCTGTTCCTCCCGGGCGGCGGGCACCTCAGGTGCACGTCGCGTACCCGGCGCAGTGGACGCGTCGGGCTCGCTGTTTGCATTCCGGGCATCTGGCGGAGCTCCGGGCCGAGCCGCCGGCTCGGACTCGACGTCCCGCTCGGGCGCAACCGCTGGCTCGGTGGCCTGGTCGGAGGGCCTCGTCTCGCTGGCGGCCTTGCGTTCCTCGATAGCGGCCTTGCGCTCGTCGAGGTGGGACTGGAACTCAGGCGTCGGTTCAAGACCGCGGCCTGGCGGTTCCAGCCCCTGTGGTTCCCGGTCCTGCTTCGCCGGACTCTGCTGGTCTGTGTTCTGCGGTTCGTGCGGCGTGGGATCGCCGTCGAGCGGACTCATCTTGTCCTGGGTGCCGGGCTCGGCTGTCCGCGCGCTGTCGCTCTCGTGCTCAGGTCGCGTGGCGTACTGAGCGGCGCCGCCGGACAGGCCCCGGCCGTCAAGGGCCGAGGCCTTCTCCCGGGTGGACGTGTCCGGCGGCGGAGGTGGTGGCGGAGGAGGCGGAGTGTCGGTCGTCGTCGGGCCGTCGGTCGCCATTCGGTCAGCGCCCTCCGTCCGCGACGTACTTCTCCAGCAGGTCGGCGATCTGGAAGTGCAGCGCCTCCAGGTCGGCGTCGCCGCAGGCCAGGCGCAGCGCCGCGCGCAGGTGCTCCTTGGACGTCCCGCCGGTAAGCGTCTTCACGGCGACGGCGAGGCCACTGGTCGCCAGGTCACCGAGGCTCACGGCGTCCGCGCCGGGGGCGTAGTGGGCGCTGTCGCGGAGCTCCGCGAACTGCGCGGGCACCGTCTGGCTCACCAGTGACAGCCCACGGCGGCGCCAGTCGGGCGTCTCCGGGTGGGGGCGGTCGGCGTCGGGGCCGCTCTGGGCCTCGTTCAGGGTCCGGCGGACGTCCTGGTAGCGGTATGAGCCGGCGGTCCAGCGACGGGTGTCGGCGTCGTCCTGCGCGGTGCCGGCGAGCAGTCCGGCGAGTGTGCCCGCGAGCCGGCCGGCGAAGTCGTCCGGATCGACGTGGCCGCGCAGCAGGGTCGCCCGCGCGGCGACCGCCCGGTCCACCGCCTGCGCGAGCAGGCAGTCCCTGGTCCGGGTCGGCAGGGCGAGCAGCTCACCGGACAGCGGCGCCACCGGTTTCGGTGGCGCCTGGCCGAGCAGATGGGCCAAGCCGATGACCTGGTACGCGGCCACCGTTTCGACCCAGATGACCAGGCGGGGGCTGGAAGCGAGGTGAGCCGCGTCGTTGATCTGGCGAAGCGTGCAGGCGCCGTCACGCCGGCAGTCCGCGCCGCACAGATTGCTCCGTCGTCCGCCGAGTGGCGTGCCGTCGTAGCTGGCTTCGTCCATCGACTCCCGATCCGAGCCCGGCGTCATCCGGACGAGCACCGGACGGTCCATCCCGTCGACCGCTACCGCCGCCACGCCCGGAGGCAGCGCGACGACCAGCTCGGACTGCTCCTCCCGCAGGTTCATCGTGGCGCCGACGGCCGCTCTGTCCTCCGCCGAGGGCAGCCGGTGCATCACCTTCAGCGCGGTGTTCTTCAGCACGTCAGGAATGATCTTCGACGGGATCTGTTCGACGACGAGGACGCCTTCGCCGTAGGCGCGGATCTCGGCGAGCAGCGACGCGAACAGCTCGACGGCGGCCGCTGCCGGGCCGCTCTCGACGTTCCTGAGTAGCCGGTGGGCCTCCTCGACGACGAGGACATGCCGCAGCTCACCCGTCCCCGCGCTGCCGTACTTGACCCGCAGGTGCTCGACGACGCGGATCAGCACCGCGCCGAGGAGGAAGGCCTTGTCCTGGTCGTTGGTGATGTCCTCGAGCTCGAAGACCACGTTGCGGGTCAGGAGCGCGCCGACGTCGAGGGGGTGACCGCCCTCGAAGAACCGTCCGGGCGTCCCCTCCCGCAGCGAGCCGATCCGCACGTCGACGAAACCGCGCACGTCCGCGGTCACCTCGGCGCCGTAGCCGATGTTCTCGACGACCCGGGCGGCGGTGCGCTGCAGGTCACCGAGCGTCGGATAGCGGGGCCGCACGGATACGGCCGGTTCGTCGTCGCGGAACCGCGGCCGGTGCTCGGGCCGCATCCGGCCGGCCACCAGATCCCAGCCAGCGTCGGTGTAGCAGACGGTCAGGGCCCGGGCGAGTACCTGGGGGAACGGCTCGTGCGCCTCGAACGCGGCCAGGAACAGCGCGCGGACGAGGTCGATGTGGCTCTGGAGCGGGAAGCCGGGTTCCGGTTCCAGGGGGTTGAGTGCGGCCGGTGGCGCGTCCAGGCGCCCCGGTTTGATCACGATGACCTCGCTGTGGCCCGTGAGCCGACCGGCCATCCGGGCGTACTCGGCCTTCGCCGGTTCCAGCACCAGCCACGGCACCGGGTCCGCGGCCCGCGCCAGCGACTCGAGCAGTGATCGGACCGTCTGCGACTTGCCGGAGCCGGTCGCGCCGCTGACGAAGCCGTGCCGGTTCAGCGTCGAGCGCGGAACCGGCAGGACGCCTGCCGGCGACCAGGCCGCGTCGAGCACCTGGCCGAGCACGAGCCCGCCGCCGGGCACGAGTCCGCCGCCGGGCACGGTCGCCGCCGGTGCCATCGGCCGGCTCGCCTGAACGACTCCCTCGGGGGTGACGTCGAAGGTGTGCGGGGTCACCAGTGTGATCCCCGGGAGTTCGCGCCTGGGCGGGCGCGCGAGCGCGGCGAGGAGCTCCCCGCCCGCGCGGAACGGAAAGGTCGCTTCGACGCCGGCTGTCGCCGGGCCTCCGACGGCGGGGCCGGCACGCCCGGGCGCGGAACTGCCGGCCGGCCCGGTGGCGATGCCTCCCGGTCCGGTACGGCCGGGGGCGGTGCCGGGACCGAATCCGGGACGCCCGGCGGGACCTGACGGGCCCGCCGTCCACGTGCCGCCCGGGCCGGCGCTGATGGCCTGCGGCGGCGGGGCGGCCCGCGGCGGCGCGGTCGGGCCCAGGGCCTCGGCCAGCGACATCGGCCCGCCCCGCGCCGGGGTGAGGAGGTAGGGCAGATCGTCGAGGTCCCCGGCGCCGCACAGCAGCGCGGCGGTCAGTCGCGCCGCTGTGCTCGTCGGCGCGCCGACGAGCACCCGCACGTCCCACATTCCGGTCGCTGTCGAGCGGGTCAGCTCGCGGTAGCGGGCCTCGGCTCGTTCCAGCTCGAGACAGGCGTGCTCGTCGCGCTCCCGCTGGCGCAGGAAGGGAATCATGCGCAGCAGGTCGCCGCGTTCGGTGTCGACGACCCCGGTGGGCACCGGCTGCCCGATCACCAGCCAGGCGAAGGCGCCCGGCAGGTGAGCGGCGTAGTCGTCGAAGGAGCCGTGACGCGCCGGCCCGTCGCCCTGCCGGGCTCCGCCGCCGTTGCGAGCCCCGCTGCGGGCTCCACCGCCGGCGTCCGCGCCCCAGAGGGCGTCGGCCGTCCCATCGCACCGCAGCCAGTGCGGGAAGCCGGCCAGTGCCGTCACGAGGTCGGTCGTGTCGACCGGAACGCCAGTGCTGCCCGGCGGGTACAGCACCGGCACCGCCACGCCTTCCACGGCGGCGGACGCGACGGTGCCCGCCGCCGGGAAGTACGGGTTCCCGCCGACCAGAATCCGCAGATGCGGGTCGCCGGGCACTCGCACCCAGGCGACCGCGACCGCAGCCGCAGCCGGGCCGGCGTCCACCGCGGGAAACTGGCCCGGGACACACGGGTAGGGGTCGGCCTCGACCTCTGCGCCCTGGGTCAGGTCGGCATGCGCCGCGATGAGTGCGGCGAACAGTTGGGCCGGCGCCGGGTCGGGCCTCTCCGACGGGTCTGGCGGACGCGGGGCGGAGAGCAGCCTGTGGAAGCGGAAACCGTCCAGCATTCCTGTCACCGGATTCCTGTCACCGGCTACTTCTGCCCCGGCCAGGTGTGCGGAGGCTGGTTCGGATGGGCGCCGGTACCGGACGAGTGGCCTGGGTGGTAGGGGCCCTGCTGCGCTGGCTGCTGCGGATAGCCCGGCTGCTGCAGGTAGTCCGGCGGCAGCGGATAGCCCGGCTGCTGCGGGTACCCCGGCGGCAGCTGGTGCTGGAACTCTCGCTGTGGCGCCGGTAGCTGCTGCGTGGCCGTGGCACCGCCCTGGTTCAGGCTCCCCGCGCCGTAGGCGGGTGCGGCCCCGGTGAGATCCCGGGGCTGCTCCGAGACCCTGGGCAGCAGCAACAGGCCTGGGTTGCAGTCGCCGGAGCGCACCCGGCCGGGACCGCTGGACGTGCCCACCAGGATGAACGCCGTCGTGGCCAGGCTCTGCAGCACGGTCGGCTCGACGGTGTAGTCCTTCTCGCGCTGCAGGGTCGTGCCGAGGTTCCGGCTGACCGTGTTGGAGACGTTGAGGGTGTTGGTCCACGTCGACGAGTGCGA
The DNA here is from genome assembly GCF_004337455.1 of Parafrankia sp. BMG5.11. NCBI lineage: Bacteria > Bacillati > Actinomycetota > Actinomycetes > Frankiales > Frankiaceae > Parafrankia > Parafrankia sp. BMG5.11. The sequence goes on from NZ_SJXI01000032.1 coordinate 28,038, forward strand.
CGTCGTGGTCGAGTGGTTCCAGTTCCGGCCGCCGCTGCCTCCGCCGGGGCCGTAACCGCGCTGGCGGCCCTCTCCCTCGGTGAACGCCGTGCCGTCCTGTTCGCCGTAGCTGTTGGCGAGCCCTTCCGTGAAGCTGTCGCCGATCTGGTTAGTGACCTGGGAGAGCACGAAACGGAAGCCCTTGCCGATGTGGTCGGCCGCGGCGGAGGCCTCCCGGGCGTTGCCCAGCCGCATGAAGATCGCCGCGCTGTGGCCGGTGCCGATCAGCTTTTCCGCGTCGTCGCTGAGACTCTTGAACAGCAGGACGAGCCGGACACGGGCCGCCTCCGCCTGCCGGGTCAGCGTCGTCAGGGTCTCGCGGCCGAGATGGTCGGCGCCGGCGATGACGACGACGTCGTTGAGACCGGCGTGCCCGTTGCCGCGCAGCTGGTGCAGCAGCGTCTCGACAAGAATCCGGTCGGTGAGCAGCTTGCGCCGCCCGGAGTTGCCGCGCCCCGAGCTCGTCGTCGCCAGTACCCGCAGGCCGCCGCCCGGCCACCAGGCCGCCGGTTCCGCCGGCGGGACATCGGCCGCCGAGGCGTCGGAGCCGGCGAGTGTCTCCAGCTCGGTGCGCAGGAAGCTGATCTGGTCGACCGTCCGCTCCCGCTGGCCGAGGTCGTACATCCGCTGCTGCAGCGCCTGCACCTCGTAGTCGCTGAACACGCCTTCGTGGACGGCCGAGCTCTGGTTGTCGAGGATGCGCAGCGCGGCGGCGAGCCGGGCGAAGGTCAACGGCGCTTCGATCGACGACGCCACGCTGCGCAGGATGTTGAGGTCGATCGCGCGCAGGCTCTGGTCGCCCCCGCCCCGGCGGTCCGCGTCGAAGGCGTCGGCGAGCAGTTCGGAGGCCTCTCGCAGGTCGAGCTCGCCGAGCAGGCCGATCCGTTCCAGCGAGTTGGGCAGTTCCCGCACGTCGACCGAGATCGGCGCGTCCGCGTTGTTGGCGAGCATGACCAGACCAGCACCGACGCTGAGCTCGGACAGGTCGAGCAGCAGAATTCCGGACCCGCTCGTGAGCAGCGACGTGCCACCGGTGGCCAACAGACTTGTCCAGCCGGCGCCGGTACCGCCGAAGACATCGATCCGCGCCGGGCGCTCCGGATCCAACGGATAGAACTCCAGCGCCGAGCCGATCCGGTACTGCTCAGCCTGGTCGTGCTGGTGGACGCGTTGCTGCCAGGCGGCGTACGCGACCTGGAAGTCCTGTTCGCGGCGGGCGACCTCCGCCTGGTGGCCCGCCTGAATGGACTTCATTTGTTTGCTGACCGTCTGAATCGGCACAAAATACCAGGCAAGCAGGACGACGCCGATGAGCAGAGGGCCGACGCCGCTCGGCGATTCGGCCAGTGCTCCGAGTCCCCCGAGCAGGAACAGTCCGCCGACGATCGGCCGCCAGACCTTCCCTGACAACTGCCGCCTGCGGAACTCCAGCCCCCGCAGGTCGGGCACCGGAAGCTGGACCCGCGTCGGCGGGTGGAAGGCCTCGTGGTGCGCTGTCGCGGGATGCGGAGGCGCGTATTCCCAGCCCCAGCGTTCGTTCGAACTGAAGATTTTTCTGACGAGCTCTTCGCTCGGCGCGTTGACCTGCGGTTTGATCATCGAACTACCTGCCTGTTCCCCCGAAGCGGCGGTAGGCGACGTCCCCAGGCGTTCTCTTCAGGTGCCCTGGGGATGCCGTGGACAGATGAACGTTACATCCGTCCACGCTACATGCGTAATGGGCCCGCACGGCGTCCTACCGGACTCCGCCGCAGGCCCGGCCGCCTCATTCGAGGCACTCCAATTACGTGACAATCTGCAACCACTACTCGTCATGCGACTACTTTCTGTCGGCTCCGGTGCCGGCCGGGCGCGGGTTCTCCGGCCCGCTCCCCCGGCAGGAGTCGTCGGTACCATGAACGGGCCGCGCACGGCGGAACGGGCCGCGCACAGCGGGTGTACGCCTCCCGGGTATCGATTCGGGGATGGGAGACAGACATGCCCGACACACATCGGAAGCCGCTGCGCGACGAGGTGTCCCGGCGGCCGGCGGCTTCCTCGGGGACGGGGCCGTACGACAGCGCGTTCGCCGAGCTGTTGACCGACAGCTATCAGCGTCTCCTCGGTGAACCGATGCTGCCGGCCGGCTATCCCGTCGAGGCGGACGTTGCCCGCTGGCTCTACGATGCCGCTCCGTTCGGGCTGCTCGCGCACGACACCTCGGCCGACCCGCTTTTCGTGTACGCGAACACGACCGCACAGCGACATTTCGAATACACCTGGACGAGTTCGTCGGGATGCCGTCCCGGCTGTCCGCCCGAGCGGACAGCCGGGACGCGCGCCGCCGGCTCATGGACGGCGTCCTGCTGCGGGGCTACGCCGGCAACTACCGCGGCGAACGTACCGCCCGGTCCGGACGCCGCTTCTGGATCGAGGACACGACGATCTGGAATCTCCTCGACCGGGAGGGCACCCTCCACGGCCAGGCTGCTCTGATCCGCGGCTGGACCGCCGCCCCCTCACCGCCGGCCGTTTCCTGAGTGGGTTCAGCCGAGCGGAGGGAGAGGCTGTCCGCGCCGAGCGGTCGACCTGGGCGTGACGCCCGTCAGGGCTGGGTGATCGCGAAGCCCGAGCCCGGGGCGAACGTCGTCACGTTCGGCGGGATCGCCTTGAGCTCGTCGATGGCCGCACACGCCGGGCACTCGGCGTAACCAGACTGGTGGATCCGGTTCACCTCCGCGTCGGCCCGCGCCTGCGCGACCCGGGCCTGCGCCTCGCTCACGCCCGCGAAGGCCGCCTGCGCCTTGTTCACCGCCTCCTGGACCTGGGTCGGCAGAGTGATCCGGACCAGGTTGAACTTGAGATTGATCAGGAAGGGCGCGCCGAGCGTCGTCTCCAGGTCCCGGGCGAGCGACTCGTTGATCGCCTTCTGAACTGCGGCGATGTTGCCGTTCGACGATTCGGTCGGGGCGACCGGCGAGGTTCCCACGGCGCCCGAGCTCACGGTCCGGTTCGCTCCCAGCTGCACCAGCGTGCACGAGGAGACCAGCGCCGCGCAGTCGAACGTGTTGATCTGCTCGCGCAGGTCGTTGTCGATGACCGGCCGAATGATCGTGTCGAGGAACGCCGACCAGCTGTTGTCTCCCTCGTACGGCGCGTAGTTGTCGCCATCGGACAGCAGCCGGAACTTGCGGGTGCCGAACTTGTCATCGAAGGTCCGCAACGCCCCCGGGTCCGTGTTGAGGGAGAAGTAGAGAGTCCCTTCGATACCCATCTCGACGCCGTCCTTCGACGGCACTCGCACGACCTCGTGGTCAGGCCGGTCGCACTGCCCCTCGTTCGCGGTGATCGTGTAAAAGCGCTGCTGGGCGGGGTACTTGTGGACGTCGGAGTAGAGGCCGACCCAGACCCGGCCGGAGGCCGGTTGAATGACCTGGCGGATCCGGTGGTTGTCGAGCGGGCCGCCGTTGCGGACGACGGCGACCTCGCCGCCGCTCGTGCGGTCGAACGAGCCCAGCGCGCTGAAGCCAAGAATCATCAGGTAGATCGCGAGTACGGCGAGCAGAGCGACCAAGACACGGAATCTCGATTTCCGGGTGGGCATCAGGGGTTCCTCGACACGGGCACGGATCGGCCAGGTAGCCGAATCGCGGCTAAACGGTGAGTACCACTATCGATGCATACCTCGCCCTTGAGCACTCACTGTGTCGGAAACCCGGCCCTCGGCACCGGGACCTGAAGAAGGGCACGACCACGGTCGGGGTGCAACGCCAGCGCACCGAAACCGCCGAAAGAATCGAGAACGCCCAGGTCACGGCCTACCTGGCTTACGCCTCCGACCGGGGCAACGCTTTCATAGACTGGGCGCTCTCCTTTTTCCGCACCCACGCACCCGACCCGGTCCCACTGTCCGCACCGGCCAGGCTCACCGGACGCCGCTGGGCCGTCGACTGTTCATCACCCCCATCACCAGACAACCCAGACCATCGCCCACGTCGTGCGCTGGTCACAGTGACATCACCGAGCCAACACCTACACAATCCACCATCACCAACGAAACGACCAGCCCATATGATCGCAAAAGTACGGTTGCAGCATTAGCCGTCCCGTGTCTGACGATCGTTTCTGCGGTTATGTCGCTGTGAGTGGTGATCGCTAGGCTCGGGGCGTGGGGTCCAGCGAGCAGCCGATCTGGAAGGCTGGGCAGGTAAGGACGGCTGGTCGTCGTCGCGTCCGCCGTCGTCTGACTGTCCATGCGTCAAGGCGGCAAAGCGGTCGTCGCGAGCGAGGTCGGGGCCGACACAGGTAAGCAGCCCGGCGAGCCCAGACGCACCCGCAAGATGGTCGACGCCCCGGACAGCGCCGACTCTCGACCACCCCATGCTGATTAAGCATCATTCCAAAATGGAGGGATTGAAAATCCACCATGGTGAACGGTGAGCATTTTCGTCGACGCATATTCGATCACGCTTCGTGATCGTCGATCGGGAACGGGTGGTTGCGGCGCTACCCGGCTACAAACTGGGTGCCCAGCTGGGCCGGGGTGCATTCGGGCTGGTCGTTGCCGGCTGCCACCGCGAACTGAACCGCGACGTCGCCATCAAAATTCTGTCCGCAGAGGCGGAGCGAACCACGGAGCGTGGCCGCGCCGAGGGTCGGCTGCTGGCAACACTCGACCATCCACACATCGTCCGGGTGTATGACGCCGCCGCCGTCGACGACCTGTACCTGATCGTCATGGAACTCCTCCGCGACGGGACCCTTAGCGAACGCCGCACGGACATGACGACCGAAGGCTTCTGCGCCGTGGGACTGGCAGTGGCGGTCGCCCTTTCTCACGCACACGAGCAGCCAAAAAAAGTCTTACACCGCGACATCAAACCCGGCAACATCATGTTCGACTCGACCGGCCTACTCAAAGTCACCGACTTCGGTATCGCCAAAATCATGGAGGGATCGGCGACCACCACCAGCGCGGTGATGGGCACTCCGCTGTACATGGCACCGGAACAGCTGTTGGGCGGCAAGCTCACCCCGGCGACCGACCTGTATTCCCTCGGGGTGATGATTTATGAGCTACTCGCCGGAGCACCTCCGTTCGCCACAGCCATGACCATCCCGGCACTCATGCACCATCACCTCAATGTTCCCCCGCCGGTACCGGAAGGCGTGCCAGCCCCACTGGTCGACGTGGTGATGCGCGCCTTGGCAAAGGAACCCCGCGACCGGCCCCCTTCGGCCCACGCCTTCGCCCTCGATCTCGCCCGCGCCGCCACCGCCGTTCACGGGCCGGGCTGGACGGACCGCGCCGGCGTCATACTGCATCTCCACAGCGACGTCCGTGCGGCCACCGAGAAGCCCGTCATACACACCGACCCGACCTGGGACATTTCGGTTTCCAGGGCATCGGCCGGGACGGCGGCGATTCCCATTCACTCCGATGACCGCCCGACGGTGGGCGACGAGGAGACCAGTAAACCGGTAAGCCGGCCCTCGACCCGCCGCTGGTTCCTCGGCGCCGCGGCGGCTGTCCCGCTCGCCGTCGCTGGCACGGTCGTGCCGACCGTCGCCGTCCCCGCCTTCAGGAAGGCGGCAGCCGATCCGCCCAGGGCGGACCCCCGGCTGCTGGGACCTCCCCTAACCGGCTACTCCGAGGCGGTATGGTCAGCGACCTTTCCCAGCTACAGAACGGAACGCGCGATCCTGACCACGGCGACCAGGAACGGCATGGTGCGGCTGTGGAATGTCACCGACCCGGCGGCGGCAAGCCTGCTGGGCTCGACCGACACCGACAGCCCCGACTCCGTCGGCACGGTCGCTCTTGCTCCGAACGGGCACCTACTGGCCGCCGTCACCAATAGCTTGCCAAGCGATCGGAACAGTACTGTCAGCCTGTGGCGGATCACCGAGAACGCCCAGGTCGAACTCGCCGGCTCGCTTCCCGGCCTCGTAGAGTTTACATTTCTAGTCGCTTTTCGCCGGGACGGGAGCGTTCTCGTGACCGTGACAGATGACGCCCGGGTACGGCTATGGGATGTCGCCGATCCGGCCGCCGCCCACCTGATCGGGACCATTTCCACCGGCCATACCAATCGAATAGAGTCGGTGGTCTTCAGCCCGGACGACAGGACCATCGCGACGGCCGGCCATGACGACACGGTCCGGCTGTGGGATATCTCCAACCCGGCAGATATTCGCGCTCTGTGCGCCCCCATCAGCGGCCACACCCAATGGGTACAGTCCGTGGACTTCACCTCGGATGGCCATGCCATGGCGATCGGCGGCGGCACCGGCACGGTGCGGCTGTTCGACACCTCCGACCTGACTTCACCCACTCCCTTCGGACCGCCCTTCCGCGCCCACACCGGCTGGGTGCAGTCGGTCTCTTTCTACGACGGCCTGACCCTCATCACCGGTGGCGGTGGCGATGCGATGGTCCGGTTGTGGAACGTGACCGACCTTGCTTCCCCCGTCTCTCTCGGTTCTCCCCTCGCCGGTCACACCGGGGTGGTAATGTCGCTGGCGACCGGATTCATCGGCCCAGGCCGACGCGTCCTCGCCAGTGCCAGTCAGGACCGCACTGTTCGACTGTGGCAGATCGAATGACCCGGATTACCGATCATGAGAGCGGGCCGTACGACGACACGTTCGCCGGCCTGCTGATCGGCAGCTATCCGCGTTTCGTGTACGCGAACATCACCGCGCAACGGCATTTCGAATACACCTGGGACGAGTTCGTGGGCATGCCGTCCCGGCTGTCGGCTCGGGCGGACAGCCGGGACGCGCGCCGTCGGCTCATGGGCAGCGTCCTGCTGCTCGGGTACGCCAGCGATTATCGCGGCGAACGCACCGCCCGGTCCGGACGCCGATTCTGGATCGAGGACACGACGATCTGGAACCTCGTCGACGGGGAGGGCGTGCTCCACGGGCAGGCGGCCCTGAGCCGTCTCGTTCCCGGGTGGCGGGCCGGGCCGGCGCAATGCGAGCCGGATGGCGGACGCGAAACGGGATTTATGCCGGTCAACCGCGCGGGAGCGGCGGGCTGTCCGCGCCGTGCGGTGCCGGTGGTCCTTCGCAGGGCGTGGACGTGAGGTCGTCGGCATGCATCCAGCCGACGCCGGTCCGGCTGTCACCTCGGGAGGGAAGCGCGACGGCGGCCCAGCGGACACCGTCCTGGACGCGCTGTGGCAACTCGACCAGAACGACCCGGTCGCCGGTGTACTTGACCTTGACGTGCCCCTGACCTCCGGCGCTGTCGAACACGTCGGACACTGGCTTCCGTACCAGGGCGCACCGCTTCTTTCCCGCGGCGGAACCCACCGTGTCCGGGTTGTCGCCACCGAAGGCAACCTCGGCGACCAGGACGACCACCACCACACCGACGACGGCGAGGAGCCCGACGACGCCGCCGCGCCCGCGTGACCGGCGTGGTCTCCTTGATCCGGGTGGTTTGAGTGGCCCGAGTGGTCGGTGCGGCGGCGGCGAATTCGTGACGACGTCGTCCGCGCCGGGGGCGGTTTCGGCGCCAGCCCCCTCGCCGGGGGCCGGCGGCTGCGTACCCGGCCGGATGTACCGTGGCGGCTCCGTGGCGGCCGCCGCCGAGCGCAGGACCCCGTTACCGGGATAGTCGTTGAGGGCCTCGGCGAGCAGCCGGTCCCAGCCGTTGACCGTGGCGCCGTCGGTGAGCAGCCTGCCGGCCTCGTACCAGAACTCCCGGGGCGTGTTGCTCCATCGTGGGTGGCGGCTCCGGTCAAGACCGGCCCGCTCCAGAAGGTGGCAGGCCACCGCCGGTTCCGCGTAGATCCTGGCAAGCTCGTCGGCGAGTTCCACGAGCGGCGCCTGGCCGCTGCGCTCGTTGACCACGCGCCCAGAATGGCAGCACGCCGTGCTGGCATCGTCGGCGGTGCAGGGCATCTTCGCCGGTTTTCCGCGCCCGGTTCCGGGGTCGCGGGTGGAACGGCCCTGACCTGGCCAACCGCGCCCGGCCGCGGCGCGAGGGCCGAAACTGTCGTAGGCCGTGGCTACGGTGTGCCCATGTTTGATCACGTTGGTGTCCAGGTCGGTGACGTCGAGGCCTCCCTCGCCCTCTATCTCGCGGTGTTCGCCCCGCTCGGGATGCGCGAGGCGATGCGCATCCCGCTCGAGGGGTCCGCCGTCGTCGGGCTCGCCGGTCCTGACGGGGTGCCCGCCTTCTGGCTCAGCCCTGCGGCGCGTGCCGAGGCACGGGAGCTGCACCTGGCGTTCCATGCGGCTGACCGGCAGGCCGTCGACGCCGTCCACGAGGCCGCGCTCGGCGCGGGCGTCGAGGTGCTTCACGCGCCACGCGAGTGGCCGGAGTATCACCCCGGCTACTACGCGGTGTTCCTCCGCGATCTCGACGGCCACAACATCGAGGCCGTCCATCACGGAGGTTGATGGGCTCACCGGTCCTCGGCACCTCCGGGGCCGGTCGGCTGTCTCCCCCACTGGCGGAGTCGACGAGGATGGGGCGTGCGGCCATGGGGCCGCGGACGGGAAAGGCTGGGTTGGTGACGCAGACGGGAATCTTCGGGCTCGGCACGCCGGAGCACTGCTACCTCGAGTTCGACCTTCGTGACGGCGCGTCAGCCGCGGAGCTGGTGAAGGCGGTCGCGGCGCTGACCGGCCCGCTGTCGACCGGCGGCGGGGTCAACCTCGTCGTGGGCTTCCGCCCGGAGCTGTGGGCGCTCGTCGAGCCCGATGGAATGCCACCGGGGGTTCACAGCTTCACCGAGCCGGTCGTGGGCATCGAGGGGTTCCAGATGCCCACCACCCAGCATGACGCGTGGGTCTGGGTCGCGGGAGGTGACCGCACCGCCGTCTTCAACAACACGCGGGATGTCGTCGCCGCGCTGGCCACGATCGCGACGGTCGCCAGTGAGGTCACCGGCTGGCTGTACGAGCACGACCGTGATCTCACGGGGTTCATCGACGGGACGGAGAACCCGTCACTGCTCGAGGCGGCCGGCGTGGCCGTGGTGGCGGAGGGCGCGGGCGCCGGCAGCAGTGTCGTCCTGGTCCAGCAGTGGCGGCACGACTCCGACAGCTTCCAGGAGCTCCCCGTCGAGGAGCAGGAGCGGGTGATCGGCCGCACCAAGGCCGACAGCGTCGAGCTCGACGAGGACGTGATGCCGCCGACCTCGCACGTCTCCCGGACGGTCGTCGAGGAGGACGGCGCCGAGCTGAAGATCTTCCGCCGGAACACCGCCTTCGGCACGGTCACCGACCACGGCACCATGTTCGTCGGTTTCAGCAGCGAGCAACGACGCCTGGAGATCATGCTGCGGCGGATGGCCGGCGGCGACGACGGCCTGCGCGACGCGCTCACCCGCTACACGACGCCCGTCACCGGCGCCTACTACTTCATCCCGGCGGTGCCGTCCCTGGCGAGGTACGCGCCCGAGGAGGACGGCTGACCGAACTCCCGGCAGCCCGACCGGGCCGGCGGCTCAGCCGTTCGGCCAGGCCGGGTGCCAGGCGGGGCCGGCGTGCTCCGCCGCCAGGTGCCGCCCGTGGGGATAGGTCACCAGCTCGGCGTAGAGGCCGAACGGCGCGAGGCAGTGGATGGTGTACGCCTCGTCGCCGGCCTCGAACAGGTACGCCGGCTTCTTCCGGCCGAGAATGTGGACGTCACGCGTGGTCAGCCATTCGAAGGCGGCGTCGATGTCGTCGACGTAGAACGCCAGGTGCCACCCGCCGATGTCGAACATCGCCGGCCAGCTCTGGTTCTGCCCCGGGTACGGCGGGCATTCGATGATCTCGACCGCCAGGTGCGGCGAGCGCAGGGAGCGCGCCCGGGTCGGCCTGGCCCGGGCATCGACGTTGGCGAACGCGCGCAGCCCGCCCTCGGGGCCGCCCCGCGGCCAGGGCGAGAGGTCCGCTCCCCGCTCGAAACCGAGGACGCCCTCGAAAAAGGCGCTCGCCTCGTCGAGGTCGGCGACGGTGATGTGCATCCGCTCGAAGCCGCGGAACCCGGGCAGCGCCCCGGGGCCCGGAGGCCAGGCCGGAGCCGGAGCCGGCGAGGCGACAACCTCGAAGTGGAAGCCCCACGAGGTCATCCACCTGCCGGCACCGAGCTCGTAGAGCTCCTTGCCGCGCAGGTAGTCGGTGGCCGCGTCGACGTCCGCGACCGCGACCACCAGGCCCCAGCCGCCGATGTCGAGCAGGTCGGGCCACAGCGGCCGCTGGCGCGGCGTACTCACCTGGAACAGCTCGATGTTGAGGAACGGGCTGCGCAGCACGCGGACGTGGTGGACGACGGAACGGACGTCGGCGTTCGCGATGACCCGCATGAACGGGCCGCGGCGGCCCTCGAACGGGCCCATCGTGTACAGCGTCTGGCATCCGAGGACGTCCGCGAAGAACGCGGTCGCCTCGTCGAGGTCGGCGACGGTGATGTTCAGGTGCTCGATGCCGCGCGAGGTCGGCAGGCCCGCGCGGGGCGGGCTAGCCATGGGCGCCGAGCCGGGGACCGGGGGCGAAGGTGACCGGAACGGCGACCGGCGCCCGGTTCACGGTCGGATGGAAGTGGATCTCGGCGCCGTCCTGCAGCCGGAGGTCGTGGAGCCTGCCGAGCAGCTCCTCGAGGGCGATGCGCAGGTTCATCCGGGCCAGGTTGGAGCCAACGCAGCGGTGGGGCCCCACTCCGAAGGCCATGTGCCGGTTGATCTTCCGGTCGAGGTCGAACTCGTCGGAGGCGGGGAACTCGTCCTCGTCCCGGTTCGCCGAGGCCCAGTAGATGATGACCTTCTCGCCCTGCCTGATCTGATGGCCGTCGATCTCGGTGTCGTGCATGGCGGTGCGGGTGATCTGGACGAACGGGCCGTCCAGGCGTAACAGTTCCTCGACCGCCTGTGGCAGCAGGTCGGGGTTCGCACGCAGCGCGGCCGGGATCTCCGGCTGGCGGCAGAACCGGAGCATGATCTGCCCGAGCGCGCCGGCCGTCGTCTCCAGCCCGCCGAGGATCAGCAGCTGCACCGTGCCGATGATCTCCTCATGCGTGATCGGCCGGCCCTGGATCTCGGCGTTGAGAACGGCGTCGACGACGTCGCCGCGCGGTGGCTCACGCCGCCGCTGGTCGAGAAAGCCGTTGATCCACTCGGACAGGCCACGCCAGCACGCCGCCGCGTCAGGATCCTTCGGGGCGCCGGACTTCGAGGCCAGATAGGCGACCCGCTCGATCTGGTCGGCGGGTGCGCCGATCGCGACGTCGAAGAAGGAAAGAGCCGGGTAGGGCCGGGCGAACTCGGCCATGAAGTCGCACTCGCCGCGCTCGACGAAACCGTCGATCAGACGGTTCACCAACGCCCTGGTCCGCGGCTCCCACGGCAGCACGGCCTTCGGCGTGAAGTAGGCGTTGATCAACCGCTTGAACTCACGTTGCAGCGGTGGGTCGATCTCCACCGGCAGGTTCCGCGTCGCGATCGGGCTGGGCGGAACCGTCAGCCCGAACGCCGAGGAGAAGGTCTCCCATTCCTGGGCAACCCGCAGGACGTGGTCATACCTGGTGACGACCCAGTAACCGCCATACCGGTCACTGCGGGTAACCGGACATAACGATCGCATCCGCGTCAGGGCCGGGTACAGGTTGTCGACGAGTTCCTGCGACAGGTGATCGAACTGGTTCCGGCACCAGTCGTCATCGATCGTTTCGCCGGGTGGTCCGGCGCGCTCCCCGCTTACCGCTGCCGAGTCATACGACATGGAATCTCCCCACCGGTACCGGTACGCGGCGATCGCGCTCGAAGATTACGTCGTCGGTGCCGAGCGGTCCAGAGTGACCGGGGCGGCCGCCGCCCCCGCGACGGCCGCGGTCGCGCCCGGAACGTGACGTACGTGCCGCCCGACCGGCGCCTGCCGCCCGCCCGATATGTGTGCTCACCGCCCCGGCCGGGGCCACACCGCGCGGTGTGGTTGCGACCCCGCGGAGCGGGTGGTGTCCTGGGCCGTGGGTACTACCCCGGCGGAGGAGGTGGCCGTGTTCGAGGAGACGCAGTATTTCGCCCCTGTCGTCGAAAAGGCGGACGGGCAGGTCGAAGTCCGCCTGGCCAGCTCCCATCCGGGTGCGGCCGACCGCGAATACCAGGCCCGGCGCAACCAGATCGCCCAGCTCGCCCTGCGGTGGAGACCAGGACAGCCCGTTCCACGGGTGGCGTACACCGAGGCCGAGCACGCGCTCTGGCGGCTGGTCACCGGTGAGCTGGCGCTGGCCTACCGCGGCTGTGCCTGCGCCGAGTTCCTGCGCGGCGCGGCGCGGCTGGGCCTGCCCGCCGACCGGATCCCGCAGCTGGACGAGGTGAGCGGGCCGCTGAGCGAGCTGACCGGTTTCCGTTACGTTCCCGCGGCCGGGCTCGTCGGGCTGCGGGAGTTCTACGGCTCGCTCGCCGACGGCGTCTTCCACGCCACCCAGTACCTGCGGCACCACACGGTGCCCTTCTACACACCGGAACCCGACGTCGTCCACGAGGTCGTCGGGCACGCGAACGCGCTCGCCAGCGACCGGTTCGCCGCGTTGTACCGGGCGGCCGGCGCGGCGGCCCGCCGCGCCGAGTCGGCCGACACGCTGCAGTTCATCTCCAAGGTCTTCTGGTTCACGCTGGAATTCGGCACGGTCTACGAGGACGGCGAGCTCAAGGCCTACGGCGCCGGAATCCTTTCCTCGTACGGAGAAATGGCGGAGTTCCGCTCCGTGAACGTCCGCCCGCTGGACGTCACGGCCATGGGAACCACCGACTACGACATCACGAGATACCAGCCGGTGTTGTACTCGGCCGAATCCTTCGGCCAGATCGAGGACGTCGTCGGCGGCTTCTTCGCCGGCTGTGACGACACGTTGATCTCGGGGCTTCGCGCGGCCGCGGTCGACTGACCGGCCCATCACGCCACGGGCGCACTCGCACCGGCCCTACTATCGGGCCCGTGCGAATTCAGGTCCTCGGACCGGTCGAGGTGCTCCTGGGCGGTGCGCCACTCGACCTCGGCCCACCGAAACAGCGCGCGCTGCTCGCCCTTCTCCTGGCGGCCGGCGACACCGTCATCCCGGTCGAGACGATCATCGAGCGGCTGTGGGACGGCCAGCCGCCGGCCAGCGCGACGGCGAGCCTGCAGGTGTACGTCTCGAACCTGCGCCGTCTGCTCGAGCCGGAGCGGGACCCCCGGGCGCGGGCGACCGTGCTGGTGACCCAGGCGCCGGGGTACGTGCTGCGCACCGGCGCGGCGGAGGTCGACGCCCGGCAGTTCGTCGCGGCGCTCGGCGCGGCCCGCGGCTCGCTGGAGGCCGGGCGACCGGCCGAGGCGCTGCCCGCCCTCGACGCCGCCCTGGCGCTGTGGCGCGGTGACGCCTACGCCGACGTGCGGGACGCGTCCTGGATCAGGCCGGAAGCCGGACGTCTCGAGGAGCTGCGGCAGAGCGCCGTCGAGGACCGCGCGCGGGCGCTCGTCGAGCTGGGGCGGCACGACGAGGCCGCCGCCGATCTGGAGGCCCTCACGGCGCGTCACCCGCTTCGCGAGCGGGCCTGGGGGCTGTTCGCCCTCGCGATCTACCGGTGTGGCCGGCCGGCGGAGGCGCTGGCCGCGCTGCGGGCGGCCCGCGCCCACCTGGCCGAGGAGCTGGGCGTCGACCCCGGGCCGGAGCTCGCCGCCCTGGAACTCGCCATCCTGCGTCACGACCCCGCGCTGGCCTGGACCGGTGGCGCCCACGAGCCGCCCGCGGCGCAGCCGGCCGCGGCGCAGCCGGCCGCGGCGCAGCCGGCCGCGGCGCAGCCGGCCGTGTCTCCGACGACGGGGCTGGACGGCCCGCGGCCCGTGCTCCCCGACGTGTCCCCCGCCGGGGCCGGGGCCCCTGAGCCGTCCGGCCCGTTCGTGGGCCGCGACGAGGCCCTGGCGGCGCTGCTCGCGGCGATCCCGGCGCCGGCCCGGCGCGGGCGCGTGGTGCTGGTCGACGGCGAGCCGGGTGTCGGCAAGACGCGGCTCGTTGCGGAGCTGGGCCGCCGGTGCGGCCGGTTGACAGCCTGGGGAGCGTGCCCCGAGCACGAGGTGGCGCCGGCCCTGTGGCCCTGGGAGCAGAGCCTGCGCGCGGTGGCCGCCGCGCGGCCGGACGTCCCGGTGCCGCCCGGCGTGGCCGCGCTCATCGACCAGCGGGCGCAGGAGCCCGGCGGGTACGACGCGGCCGGAGCCCGGCTGCGGCTGTACGAGGGAGTCGCCGGCTACCTCGCGGCGGCCGCGCCGTTGGTCATCGTCCTCGACGATCTGCACTGGGCGGACGTCTCCTCGCTGCGGCTGCTGGCCCACGTCGGCGGGGCGGCGCCGCGGGGCGTGATGGTGATCGGCACGTTCCGCACCCACGAGGCCGGCGCGCTGGCGGACACCCGCGCCGCGCTGGCCAGGTCCGGCTGCGAGCGGCTCCGCCTCGACGGGCTGGACGACGCCGCCGTCCGCGAGCTGATGCGGGCCACCACCGGCACGGACCCGGGACCCGAGACGGCGAGCGCCCTGCGCTCCCGTACCGCGGGCAACCCGTTCTTCATCGGTGAGCTCGTCCGCCTGCGCGGGCCCGGCCGACGCGGCCTGGCGGGGCCCGGCGCCGCCGGGCCGGCCACGGACCGGGGCGCGGAGCAGGACAGGGCGCAGGGCGCGCTGCCCGATCACGTCCGCGATGTGCTGTCCCGGCGGGTCGCGCGCCTGCCGGAGCCCGCCGCCGCGCTGCTCGCCACGGCGGCGGTGGCCGGCGGCGAGTTCGACGCGGACGTGGTCGCCCAGGTCGCCGGGCACACCTTCGAGACATCCCTCGACCTGCTCGACGCCGCGCTCGCCGCCGGGCTCATCACCGAGGCCGGCGACCGGCTGGGCCGGTTCCGGTTCTCCCACTCGCTGGTCCGCGAGGCGCTCGACGCCGGCCACTCCCGGCTGCGCCGCGCGCACCTGCACCGCCGGTACGGCGAGGTCACCGCCGAGCGGTACGCCGGACGTCCCGAGCGGGCCGGCGAGGTCGCGCGGCACTGGCTGGCCGCCGCCGAGCTCGGCGCCGAGACGGCCCGTGCCGCGACGGAGCACGCCGCCCGCGCGGCGCGCGCGGCGGCCGACCGGCTCGCGCCCGAGGACGCGGCCGGCTACTGGCAGGAGGCGCTGGCCGCGGCCGAGCTGGCGGGCGCAGACCGCGGCACCCGGCTGGAGCTCCTCCTCGGCCTGGTCAGCGCCCGGTACGCGGCGGGCCAGCTCAACGACGGGCTCGACGTGGTGGACCGGGCCCTCGACGAGGCCGGCGACGATCCGCACCTGATCGTCCGGGTCGCCGAGGCCGCGATGGGTGGCTCGCCGTGGTTCCCGTTCCCCTACGGCACCGACCGCGGCCGACTGCACCGCGCGCTCGAGCGGGCGCTCGGCGGGCTGCCGGCCGCCGGCCGCGACCGGGCGCTGGCCGTCGGCTGCCTCGCGGTGCTCGAATCCCACGTCGGACGGATGGCCGAGGCCGAGCGGGCCGGCGCACTGGCCGTGGCCGCGGCGCGGGACGTCGCCGACGACCCTGCGCTGCTGCCGCGGGTCCTGCACCTGCGCAGCCTCACCGTGACCGGGGTCGACTACGCCGAGCACCGGCACGCCTGCGCGCGAGAGCTGGCGTCCCTGCCGTCGACACCACCGGAGCTGCTGGTCGGCGCCCACCTCACCCTCGTCGACAACCTGGTCCGCTTCGGCCACGTCGCGCGGGCACGGGTCGCGCTGGACGAAGCGGACACGATGATCACCCGGCTCGGCTCGCCGACCCTCGCCTACCAGGCGGCGATCATGCGGGCGGCGCTGCTGGCCTTCTCGGGCGAGCTCGAGGAGTCCGCGGACGTGGCGACCGCCGCCGTCGGGCGCCTCGGGCTGGCCGCGCAGAACGGGGTCGAGAGCTCGTTCGTCGCGAACGTCATCGACCGGGCCCTCCAGGCCGGCACGCTGGCCCGGCTGGCCGACACGCTGGCCCGCTCGCTGGCCTCCACCGGCATCGAGGCCCTGCGCGGGTCGCTGGCGCTGGCCCTCGCCGCCGCCGGGCGCCCCGAGGCGGGCCGCGCCGCGCTCGCCGAGATGCGGCTGCCGCCGCGCGACTACACCTGGCTCAGCGCGGTCGTCATGCGGCTGAACGCCGCGGTGGCCCTCGGCGTGCTGGACACCGTCGAGGAGGACATCGCCCACCTGCGGCCGCACTCGGGCGAGCTGGCGAGCCTGGGCACCTGCACAGCGGTCGTCGGGGCCGTCGACAGCCACCTGGGCGAGGCCTACCTGGCGCTCGGCGACCACATGGCCGCCCGGGAGCACCTGACCGCGGCCCTCGCCCTGCTCGAGGCGAACGACTCCCCCTACTGGACGGCAAGAGCGCACCAAGCGCTTGCCAAGTGCCCGTAAAGCGGCAACCGCCACGCTGAGTCCCATCCGAAGGAAAAAGGGAGGGAACCTCGATGGCCCGCGCACTGATCATGGATGACCTGGCCGGTTTCGTCATCGCGCACGCCGGGATGCGCCGGGAGTTCGGCCGGCTGGCCCGGGTCGCCCGTGCCCCGCGGGACGCCGAGCACGCCGCGCTGATCGAGGAGCAGATCGCGCTGACCACCGGCGTCCTGCACAGCCATCATGCCGGCGAGGACCGGGACCTCTGGCCGCTGCTGCGCCTGCGCGCGCCGGAGGCGGCCGGCGAGCTCGACGCTCTCGCCGCCGAGCACGAGTCGGTCGACCCGCTGCTGGCCGCGGCCGCCGACACCGCCGTCGCGCTCACCGAGCGGGCTCAGGTTCTCGAGGCGCTGCACGACCTGATCAACGTGCACCTGGACCACGAGGACACGGTCGTCCTCCCGCTGATGCTCGACCATCTGACCCTGGCCGAGATGGAGGAGATCGGCCGGCAGGCACTCGCCGAGATCGGCCGGCGGCGCGCGCCCGCGGTCTTCGGGTGGTACTCGAGCGGCGCGCACAAGGAGCTGCGTACGGCCGCCCTCGCGACCGTTCCGCCCATCCCGCGCTTTCTGTTCAACCGCTTCTGGTGGCCGTCCTACCAGCGTCGCTTCGAGCTCCTCTACGGCGCCGACGAGCACGCTCTGCTGAGCGTCTGATCCGGCCGGGCCGGGCCGGGCCCGGCCGGGCACGGCGCACGATGTCGGCGTCGCGACCCTGGACCGACGCCGTCTGTCCGCGCGTGAGACGGTGCCGGCGCGGGGCCCTCGATCGTCATGGAGGACGCGTGCGACGGCCGTCAGGTGTGGTGCACCGCAGGTGGACGATCGGTCTCGTGCTGGTCGCGGCCGTCCTTCCCGCGTCGTGCGGCGATTCGGCCGGCACGACGGCGGGCTCCCCCGCGATCTCACCCGGCACCAGGATCTCGCCCGGGGCCGCGGTCTCGCCCGGCGGGTCGGTCGGATCGGGCGAGTCCGGCGCGGCTGCCGGAGCCGATCCGCGGGACGGCGCGGAGCCGTCCCCGGCGGTCGCGCGGTGCACGGCGGCGGGACTCGCCGCGTCACTGGACGCGGCACCCGCGGAAGGCACAGGCCAGCAACAGCTTCACGTGATCTTCGCCAACCGTTCCGCGGCCGGCTGCGCCCTGTACGGACACCCCGGCGCGCAGCTGCGGTCGGCGACCGGAGACACCTGGGACCTCGTGCGGTCCACCCTCGTCAATCCCACGCGGGTCGTCCTGGCGCCCGGCGAGCGGGCACACGCGACGCTGGCCTACCTGCCGACCGACCCCGGCGACGGCACCGGCAACCCTGTCTTCGCTCCGGTCACCCTCGTCCTGACCCCTCCGGACGAGCGGGACTCGCTGTCGGTCCCGTGGACGCGCGGACCCGTCCTGCGGCAGGACGGCGCCACGCACCCCGGCACGTACATCTCCGCGTTCGAACCGGGCGCCTGAAGCCTTCCCAGGTGGACGCCGCTGCCCCTCGGGCACGCGGCCCGCGTTTTTCACGTTTCAAGGCTTGGCTTCAAGGCTTGGTTGTCATCTGGTGTTGTCAGCTGGTGCTGTCAGCTGGTAACGACTTATCCGTCCTGCGCGGATTCAGCCGAACGCGATCCTCTGACCCATCTGAGCCGGGTTGGCGTGTGTCGACGTCGCGGTGTGCCGTGTAGCCCTCGTGTGGCCCGTGTTCGGGGGCGATAACGGTGCCGGGACGGTCACTCCGCGGTCCGGCCCTCCAGGAGCCAGGCCTCGACGTCGCCGGCCCGCCACAGGTCGAAAAAGGGCACGGACCGGATCGGCTCGGGAAAATCATCACGAGCGCACAGCCGCCGGGCACGATCCGCCGAGATGCCCAGCCGACGGGCGATGTCCGCGGTACTCCACAGGTCATCGGCTGTCACAACAGCATGCTACGCGTATGCCCCACAGGCGCGGTGACTGTCATCCGGGCGTGCGCGGGTCCGACGCCCACCCGGTCGCATCCGGCCACGCACGGAGCACACGACCCGCCGGCCGCTTCCTGTCCACGATCGACCGCAGGCGACACACTCGCGATCAAGGTGTACGGTGGATCCGTTGCTCTTCTATTTGGGTGCCGCCGGTCACCTTCAGGATGGCATCACCGGTGATCAGAAGTTGGAGATCACCGCGCAGATTCGGGACACCACGTGGGTGTACCGCAGCAAGCGAGCGAGGAGCGACCGTGTCAGAAGGTACTGTCAAGTGGTTCAACGCCGAGAAGGGCTTCGGCTTCATCTCAGTGGACGGCGGAGGGCCCGACGTCTTCGCCCACTTCTCGTCCATCGTGGGTGACGGCTACAAGTCGCTCGAAGAGGGGCAGCGCGTCTCCTTCGACATCGAGCAGGGGCAGAAGGGGCCGCAGGCCGCCAAGGTGCAGCCCCTCAGCTAGCACAAGTAGATAGAAGCCAGCTCGTCTTGGGGCTAGAACCTCAGTTTTTGCAGGGGTCCGACAAGCCCGATCGCGTAGCTGCGTGGCAACCGGCCCACGTCGCCATCGAGATCATTTCAAGACTTGAACGTATTCACCCTGCTGTCCGTGAAGTGCGGTTTTCGGACGCGGGGGCGCGCGAGGATTCGTGCGTTTGACATAGTTGGTGGGCATACCCAACAGTCCGGCGGTACCTCTGACTTGGGCAGACAGTTCACGTACAGACCGCGGGAACTACTGCGCGGGGACTACTGCCGCCGATCGCCAGCGGTCGGTTCGGGAGTAGGTCGGTCGATCATGGGCCGACGCGGCCGCGCCCGTGTACCCGCGGGGCTGTTGTGATCAAATATGTCGCTGACTCCTGAAGACTGAGCCCCTGGGACCCACAAGGTCCCAGGGGCTCAGTCTGTTTCGTCCCAGAAGCCAGGTCTGTTTCGGGATTCAGGTCTCATCGTGCAGTCCGGTCGAGGGGCGCCGGTGGCAGTGCGGCGACCCAGCGGCGGACCTCCCGGCGGCTGCGCAGCCGGACCAGCTCCTTCCCGCCGTTGAGCGGATCCGCGAAGCGGGCGCCGTAGCGCGTCCGGTACTCACCATGCTTGCGCCACCCCCAGCGGATCGGATGCGAGGCCCGCGGCAGCTCACGCCAGCGTTCCCGGTTGCCGTTCCACAGCGTGGTCCGGCACACGATCCGGCGGGCCGTCCTCGTCACGACCTGCCATTCGACCAGCCAGCGCGGCAGGTCCAACCAGACGACCGTGTCCGCCCGGGCCCACAGGAGCTCGCGCACGGCCGCGTAGTTGCCGTCGACGATCCAGCCGGGGGCGCCGGTGATCTCGTCGACGTCGGTCCGGAAGGCGGGGCGGGGCACCCAGCCCGGGCCGTGGTACAGCGCGTCGAGCTCGACGTGTGGCACTTTCAGGCGTTCCGCCATGTTTCGGGCGAGTGTCGACTTCCCGGCCCCGGACGCCCCCACCACCAGTACCCTGCGCACAGCGATGATCTTAATCCGGCCCTGGACCGGCGCGCGGTCGCCTGGGCAGCTGCGGCCAGCGGGTGCTCCCGGGGCAAGCGCCGTAGTCTGGGTGGACGCCAGGAGCGATGGATGGGTTATCCACAGTGACCATCGTCGCCGTCCCAGGCGCACAAGCACCGCTCCCGAACACCGAGGAGGACCGCTGCGCATGGCCATCGCGAACGGTCCGGACGGCGTGCCCATTCCGCTGCGGCCGCGACATCCGGCTGACTTCGACGCGTTCTACCAGGGGACACCGCCCTGGGACATCGGCCGCCCCCAGCCTGCGTTCGAGGCCCTCGCCGAGGCGGGGCTGATCCGCGGCCGGGTGCTCGACGTGGGCTGCGGCACCGGGGAACACGCTCTGATGGCCGCCGGTCGCGGCCTGGAGGCCACCGGCGTCGACACCGCCGCGGCAGCCATCGCCCGTGCCGATGCCAAAGCGGCCGACCGGGGCATCTCGGCTCGGTTCCTGGTCTGGGACGCGCTGGAGCTGGTCGCCCTCGACGAGAGGTTCGACACGGTGCTCGACTGCGGCCTGTTCCACGTCTTCACCGACGACGACCGCGCCCGTTTCATCGCGACCCTCGGGGCCACGATCGCCAGCGGCGGCCGCTATTTCATGCTCTGCTTCAATGATCAGGTTCCCGGGGAGACCGGACCACGCCGGGTCAGCCAGCACGAGATCCGAGCCGGTTTCACCGACGGCTGGCGGGTCGACTCCGTCGAACCGGCCGAGATCGAGATCACCATCGGGCCGAGCGCGATCCCGTCCTGGCTGGCCACCATCACCCGGCTCTGAGCACCGGTCGTCTCGGCCCGGAATCAAGGATGTCGCCACCGCCGCTTCTGCGACGGTGGCGACATCGTCTCTCTGGGTGTGATCAGAGGTTGAGCGCGTCCAGGATTCCCTGCCACACAGATCCGCGGGTCGGAAGCGTGATGGACGGAGTCAGCTCGGCGTACGCCTTACCGGTGATGTTCGCACCGTTTATGGTGCCGGTCACGGTCGAGGTGCCCTCCCAGTACGAACCCTGCGGAACAAGCGGGTTGTACAGCTCCTGGTCGGCGAGCCGGGGTGTGATCGTCAACGATCCACCAGGAACGTTGATCGACCATTTCTGTTGGTAGGTGATGCCTGCGTGTGGGCTCGTCCAGCTACCCAGCGGCGTCGAGGAGATGGTGCCGGGGGCGAGGTTCGTGGTGGTGCCGTTGGCGTTCACCCGGGTGCCGACCGTCTCAACAAGCTGGTTGTTGGCATTGTGGATGAAGTAGAGCATGTACTGCGTGTTGTCGTCGAGCTGGATGCTGAACCACTCCCAGCCTCCCGGACCAGCAGTGAAGTCACCCCACTGGTGGTCCTGCCAGGCGGTGCCGGTGACGTTCACGGGCACGCGGACGCGCCGGGCGCACCCACGGCGAGCAGGAGAAGTGACGAGGCAGCGGCGACGAATCCCACCAGCAGCGGACTTCGGCGCCGTCTCCCGTTGCGTAAGCGGTCAGGGATGAATCTCATTCTGCGGTCTCCTTTGGGGTGCGATCGTGGACGGTGTGGATTGGGGCATCGATGGATCATTCCGGCGCGCCGTCGAGCATGCCGCGGAATCCACCGGGTTCGTAGGATCCGATGACGAGCTGCTCCAGCACGCCGAGTCCGATTCGGTCACCCCAGACCGCGCGTACGACCTGCTGAACGTGCACACAGTCGGGAGCAATGGTGTCCAGTTCCGCCACCTTGAAGGTCTCGCCACCCACGGCCAGTTCGTCGTGCCATCGGCCGTGTCCCCATGTGGGGTGCAGGTAGCCGACGCCCTTCATCCGGAAGGTCTGCAGCGGCTCCAGCTCCACGGTCTCGCCCGGGGCGAGGAGCAGTGACGCTCCGGCGGAGCGCTCCAGCCAGGGCTGCCCCGCCTCGTTCTCCATCACCACGTAGTGCAGGCACTCATCGGCGAAGTTCAGCGGCGCCCACAGGAAGAACACCTGCGGCAGAGCGGTACGCGGTGCGGCGGGCGTACGTTCACCCACACCACGAATTCCCCAGGAGCGGTCCTTCGTGCCGTAGGTCCCGTCGTTCACCCGGATGTCCTGGCCGCCGGATGCGAGCTGACCGGTCCAGGTCACCATCTGGGTGGCCCGGGTGGAGTCGGTGCGAAGCTCGGTCCCGTCATACTGCGTGGCCCGCGGCTCCTCGTGAGCCGGCGTACGGGCGGTGGCGGTGAGGTCGGCGACCAGCCCGTGTTCCGCGGCGTCGACCAGGATGCGGTTGACCCGAAGCGGCTCGACGATCTCCACCGAGATCGGGCCGATGCTCGTCCGGGTCCGGTCCAACGGGATGCGCCCCGACGCGAACACCGACCGCTGCACCCCGTCGTGAACCACGCTGAAGGCGGCGTCGATAATCCCACGACTGGGATAGAGACCGAACGCGAGCGCGAAATACATCTGCCGTCGTAGCCGTTGAACCAGAACCGGTCGTAGTGATCGGGATGGCCACCGCCCGCGTGCGCGACAGGCAGTGCGGTCTGGTGAACCGGATAGTCGTCAAACGGCGTGAGCATGTAGTCCCTTTCAGCGTACGCGGGCTCGCGCCGTCAGATCGGCAGAACCGGTAGACCGGCGGCCCGCTCCTGCCAATCCCCCACCGGTGTGCCCGTGGTGGTGTGCCGGAACAGCATCGATGCCTGACCGCCGGGAATCCTCAGCGGAACTACGCAGGCGGGTACGGGGACCGTCCGTACTACGTAGCGCCTTGACGACCCCCACCGCGGCGGCCAAAGATGATCCATGCCCGCGCCAACGCCGCTGCGGCCCCTGAACGAGCTGCGGTCCCTGAACGAGCTGATGCCGGCAGAACGAACAAGCTTCGTCGGACGACGGACCGAATGCGCGGACCTCAGACGGCTACTCGGCGATGTTCGGCTGGTCACGGTGACGGGTGTCGGCGGAGTGGGCAAGACCCGGCTGGCGTTACGCACCGCGGCCGAAGCCCGGCGGGCGTACCCGGGCGGAGCCTGGTTCATCGAGCTGGCCCAACTACGCGACCCACGCCTGCTCGGGCACACCGTCGCCGCCACTCTCGGATGCCCGCCGAGGGGAGCCGACCAGCTTCTGGCGACGCTGACCGATCACATCGCGTCGAGACGCATTCTGCTGTTACTGGACAACTGCGAGCATCTGGTGGACGCCTGCGCCGAGCTGACCGACATCCTGCTGGGCGCCTGCCCCAATCTGCACGTCCTGGCGACGAGTCGGGAGTCGCTGCGGGTCGCCGGTGAGACGGTCTACATGGTCTCTCCGTTCCCGGTACCCGACGGGCACGACGCGCGCCGGCACGCCGCCTCCGACGCGACGACACTGTTCCGCGAGCGGGCACGCTCGGTCCGCCCGGACTTCGAGCTCACCGAGGACAACCGGGCCGCGGTCGGCGAGATCTGCCGCCGGCTGGACGGGATCCCCCTCGCCATCGAGCTCGCCGCGGTCAAGACCCGGGCGCTACCGCCCGCCGAAATCCTGGCCCGTCTCAGCGAGAACACGGAGATCCTGCGCCATGACGGCCGGCGCGTCGCCGATCGTCAGCGCACACTGCGTACCTGCGTCGACCGGAGCTTCGATCTCTGCACGCCGCAGGAGCGGCTCCTGTGGACCCATCTGTCGGTGTTCGCCGGCGGTTTCGAGCTCGACGCCGCCGAGGGGATATGTGGGGACGAGCGTTTCGCCGAGCCCCTGCTGGATCTGATCTTCTCCCTGGTCGACAAGTCAATTCTCACGTACGAACCCGGCGCGGAACGCGGCCGTTTCCTCCTGTTGGAGATGCTGCGGCAGTACGGGCAGGAGAAGCTCGAGGAAAGCGGCGGGTGGCAGGCGATGCGACGCCGGCACCGTGACTGGTACGCCGATCTCGCCGCGCGGGCCGACCAGGAGTGGACCGGGCCCGGGCAGCAGTCGTGGCTCAGCCTCGAGCAGGCGCTGGCCCAGTTCCGCCGTGACGGTGACCTCAACCGCGAGCAGGAGACCCTGGCTCTGCTCACCCTGGCGGCGGCGCTCACCAGCCGGCCCGACCATCTGGGCTTCGCGCTGTGCCTGGAGACGCTGGCCTGGATCGAGACCAGCCTCGGTGAGTGCGCCACAGCCGCCGTCCTGCTCGGCGCGGCGGACCGGCTCTGGGAGCGGATGGGCACCTCGACCGTCGCGCTGCCCGCCCTGTTCAGGTTCCGCCGGCGCTGTGAGGCCAGGTCCCGCAAGGCGCTCGGCAGGCGGTCCTTCGACGCCGCCTGGACGCAGGGCGCCGCCCTCTCCTCCGAGGACGCCTGCGCCCGCGCGACGAAGGGGTCGTACTCCGCCTCGCCGGCCGGCGCCGCCGGGCGGGATCCGGGCTGTCGGTTGACGAAACGGGAACGCCAGGTCGCGGACCTGGTCGCGCGGGGGCTGAGCAACAAGGAGATCGCGGCGGCCCTGGTGATCTCCCCCCGCACGGCCGAGACGCACGTCCAGCAGATACTGAACAAGCTCGGGTTCACCTCCCGCTCCCGGATCGCGGCCTGGATCGCCGACCAGCCGGCCGGGGCCACCGGATAGACCGGCAGGCCCACCCGGCCACGGGGCGGGCGGGCCACGCGCGGGCCGGCTGGGGACGGCCGCGGGTTAGACGCCGGTCGGCACTGTGGGAGCGGCCACGATCACCTGATCCGCACGATCCGGATCGACGTCGTGTGCCTGGACGGGAACGACCACTCTCAGCTGCCGCCCGCGACGCCGGGCGAGCAGGAGGGCACTCGCCGCCGCGACGAACGCGACCGCCGCGAGCGCCCAGCCGGTGCTGTACTCCGCGTCGCGGGTCGAGCCGCCGTCGGCGGCGGTGGTCAGGAACACCGTGCCGACCGTGGCGATGCCGATGACCTGGCCGAGCTGCATCAGGGTCAGCAGCAGGCCGCTGGCGTCGGCCGCGTCCTCGACCGGGACGTGTTCGAGCGTCACCGAGATGATGATCGACATCACGCCGAGTCCCAGGCCGATCAGCGCGGTGAGGATCTCGTAGCGCGCGCCGCCGCCGGCCAGCGGCCCGAGGAACAGATACGAGACGGCGGCGAACACCAGCCCGACCGGGATCAGGTTCGCGTGCCAGCTGGACGGCAGGCGCTGCCAGCTCAGCCCGACCGCGGCGAACGCGACGACGCACGGGACGAACGCCAGCCCGGAGCGCAGCGGACTCATCCCCAGGTCGCCCTGCAGGTGCAGGGTGGTGGTGAACAGGAACCCGGCCCACGACGCCGGCCCGAGCAGCAGCGTGCCGGCGGCGGGCAGCAACCCGGGCGCGCGCAGCACCCGTCCCGAGATCAGCGGACGTCGCCCGCGGGCCGCGACCCACCGTTCCACCAGGACGAAGACCACGAACAGGACGACACTCGCCGCCAGCGACACGGCCGTCCAGGCCGGCCAGCCCAGCTCGTGACCGAGGATCAGCGGCATCACGAAGAGCAGCACCGCCGCGCTGAGGACGAGCAGGCCGGGAATGTCGAGGTCGACCCCCGCGCGCCCCTCGTCCGAGGGCATGACCCGCCGGCCGACGACGAGCAGCAGCACCCCGATCGGCACGTTCACCAGGAAGACGGTCCGCCAGCCGGCGTCGAACAGGTTCGCGCTGACGAGCAGCCCGCCGGCGGCCTGGCCGACGACGACACCGCCCGCGATCACCGCGGAGAAGTAGCCGAGCGCCCGCATCCGCGCGGCACCGGCGAAATTGCGCTGGATCAGGCTCATGACCTGGGGGGTCATCAGCGCGGCGCTGACCCCCTGCAGGAACCGGAAGGCGATCAGTGAGGACGTCCCGGGTGCCAGGCCGCAGGCCAGCGAGGCCACGGTGAACCCGGCGAGCCCGGCGTTGAACACGCGCCGGTGCCCGAACATGCCGCCCAGCCGCGCACCGGTGATCAGCAGAACCGCGTAGGAGAGGACGTAGCCGGCGACGATCAGCTGTAGCCCGGCGCCGGAGACGTCCAGATCCGTCCGCAACGTCGGCAGCGCCACGTTGACGATGCTGACGTCCAGGATGGCCATGAACTGGCCGAGGAGGATGACGGCCAGCAGGGCTCCGCCGGCCGCCGGGCGCTCAGTGGCGGGATGTGGTGCCCGCGTCCGAGAGGTGTGTGCTGCTTCGACCATGAGCCTCAGCATGAGGCGGTCCGGATACTGGTAACGAGAGCCTGTCGATACTGGTACTCGCAGCACCTGGCACCGGCGCCACCCAGCGGACAAGCTGGTGGCCGTGACGATGACGCAGTCCCATGCCCTTCCGGCCGCGGCGGTCCGCAACGTACGCCCGGCGCCGGCGGGCTCGACGACGGCCGGCCCGCGGGCGACGGCCGGCCCGCGGGCGACGGCCGGCCCGCGGGCGACGGCCGGCCCGCGGGACGGGCGGCGCCGGCCGGAGCTGGCCTCGTTCCTGCGCAGTCGGCGGGAGCGCATCACCCCCGACGAGGTCGGCATGCCGCCGGGGCCCCGCCGCCGCACGCCGGGCCTGCGCCGGGAGGAGGTCGCCCAGCTCGCGGGCGTGGGCGTCACCTGGTACACCTGGCTGGAGCAGGGCCGTCCGATCAACGCCAGCCCGCAGGTGCTGGACGCGGTGGCGCGCACGCTGCGGCTCGACGCCGCCGAGCGCGAGCACCTCTACCGCCTGGCCGACACGCCCGGGCCGCAGCCCGCCACCGACGAGGCGCCGGCTCTGCCGCGGGACATGCGCACCATCCTCGACAGCCTGGACCCGCTGCCCGCGTGCCTGGTCAACGCGCGTTCCGATGTGCTGAGCTGGAACGCCGCCTATGCCGCGCTGTTCCCCATCCTCGTGAACGCCCCCGCCGCCGCGCGGAACTCGATCTGGTTCGCGTTCACGACCCCGCGCTGCTGCAACCCGCTGGTGAACCTGGACGAGCAGGCACCCGAACATGTCGCGATCTTCCGGTACCGGTACAGCCAGCACATGGGAGACCCGGGCTGGCAGGAGTTCGTCCAGCGGCTGTGCGCGGCGAGCGCCGAGTTCGCCCGGCTGTGGGCGACGCACGACGTGGCCCCGCCGCGGCCCTGCGACAAGGTGTTCCACTATCCGGCGGTCGGGGACATCGCGACCCGCTCCACGAACCTGGACCTCACAGCCCTGCCCGGCACCCGGATGGTCATCTACACCCCGGTCGACGACGAGAGCCGGGCCAACATCGCCTGGCTCCGCGACCACCCCGAGGCGACTGTCCCGGACCACCAGCACTGATCCCGCCCGCCGCACCGCCCGCCGGCCACGGCCCGGCAGGAGGGCGGGCGGCGCTCCTCAGGCGGCGGCGAGGGCGGCGGGCGCGGGGCGCAGCGTCGCGCCCGTATCGGCGTCGAACAGGTGGAGCCGGTCCGCCGCGGCGTACAGCCGGAGCCGCCCGGCGGCGGTGACGTCGGTCCGCGGGCTCAGCGCGGCGGTGAAACGGGACGTCCCCGGACGACCGCCGGGCGCGCGCCCGGATTCATCACCGGCCTCCTGGCCGGGTTCCCGGCCGGTGAGCTCGTCGTCGCCGGCGGCGAGCGCGATCGCCGCCCGTGCCGCGCTCCCGGTGAGGGCACCCGTCACCATCTCGCCGTGGGCGAGGGTCTCGGTGCCGAGCCGCTCCACAAGGTCGACGTCGACGTCGAGGATCAGGGCTGGTCCCGGCGGCGGTTCGATCTGGACGTCATGCGGCCGCACGCCGACGATCACCTCGGTGCCGGCCGACGGGGTGAGCCCGGCGGCGACGTCCACTGGCAGCACGAGGGTCTGGTCGCCGACCCGCAGCGCGACGGCATGATCCTCTGAGACCAGCCGGCCGGGGACGAGGTTGGCCGGCGGGCTGCCGATGAACGCGGCGACGAAGACGTTCGCCGGGCGGTTGAACAGGTCATCGGGCGTGCCGACCTGCTGCAGCCGCCCGTCGTGCAGGACGGCGACCCGGTCGGCCATCGTCATCGCCTCGGTCTGGTCGTGGGTCACGTAGAGCGTGGTGGTGCCCAGCGAGCGCTGGATGCGAGCGATCTCCGCGCGGACCCGCACCCGCAGCTTGGCGTCCAGGTTCGACAGCGGCTCGTCCATCAGGAACGCCCGCGGCTGACGGACGAGCGCACGCCCCATCGCGACACGCTGGCGCTGGCCGCCGGACAGCGCCCGCGGCCGCCGGTCGAGGAGCTCGGTCAGGCCGAGCGTCTCGGCCGCGGCGGCCACCCTGCTGTCGCGTTCCCGCCGGTCGACCCCGGCGAGCTTCAGGCCGAACTCCATGTTGCGACGCACGGTCATGTGCGGGTACAGGGCGTAGCTCTGGAAGACCATCGCGAGGTCACGGTCGGCCGGCGCCACCCGGGTGACGTCCCGGCCGCCGACGAGGACCTGGCCCGCGGTGGGCGCGAGCAGGCCGGCGACGATCCGCAGCGCCGTCGTCTTGCCGCTGCCGGAGGGACCGACGAGGACGAGGAACTCGCCGTCCCCGATCACGAGGCTGAGGTTGTCGAGTATCGGCCGGACATCGTAGGTGAGCGTGACGTCGCGGAACTCGATCGTGGACATGGGGCTCCCTCTTCCCTGCGGCACCTGTGCCGGACGTGTCAGCCGCCCCGACGTGCGGAATTCCGGGCGCGGAATTCCGGACGCGTCGGACGGGGGTGCGTGCGGCGCCCGACCGGCCGTGGTGGGCATTCGGGAGAGGGAGTTCCCGATGCCCGCGTCATGGCGCCGTCCGGCCAGGTTCGCATGATCCGCGCCGGCCGTCCAGACCCTCATCCGGGACGCTTTTCGACTCCTTTACGGAGTCCGCCGAACACTCTTCGGAGTCTATTTATCCGAGGGTCATCAACCCTTGACAGTCCCGTCATGTCCGTTCACAGTTTCGAAGCCATGAGAGCGCTCACACGCGATCAGCGCGGTGGGTGTGAAGCCAGAGGGAGGGCTTCATGAGGGCACGACGAGGTCGCCACGCGGCCATGGCCGGGACGGCCGTCCTGGCCATGGCGTTACTGACCAGCGCCTGCGGTGACGACGGAGGGAAGACCAAGCTCACCATCAACACGTTCGGCGTCTTCGGCTACACGGATCTGTACCGGGAGTTCGAGGCGAGCCACCCCGACATCGAGATCGTCGAGACCGTCAGCGAGTACAACGACCACCACAACAACCTGGTCAACCACCTCGCGGCCGGGTCCGGAGCCGCCGACGTCGAGGCGGTCGACGAAGGCTTCATGGCGCAGTTGAAGGCCGCTCCGGAGCAGTTCGTCAACCTGCTCGACCTGGGAGCGGGCGACCGGCAGGCCGACTATCCCGAGTTCAAGTGGGCCGGGTCGCTGTCGGCCGACGGGAAGACCCAGATCGGCCTGGGAACCGACGTCGGCGGGCTCGCGATGTGCTACCGCACCGACCTGTTCGCCGCCGCCGGGCTGCCGACCGACCCGGCAGCGGTCAGCGCGCTCTGGCCGAGCTGGGACGACTACTTCAAGACCGGGCGCACCTTCACCGCGAAGAACACCGGCCCGAAGTTCTTCGACGCCGGCACCAACATCTACAACGCGCAGGTCTTCCAGCTCGACGAGAGCTACTACGCCACCGGCACACCCGACTTGATCGTCGGTTCGAATCCGCAGGTCAAAGCCGCCTTCGACGCGACCGCGCAGGCCATCGCAGACGGCCAGTCCGCCGGGCTGGTCGCGTTCGAGGACGAATGGGTGACCGCGATGAAGGCAGGCACCTTCGCGACGATCACCTGCCCGGCCTGGATGCAGGGCTACATCAAGGAGAACGCGCCGGACACGGCCGGCAAGTGGAACATCGCCGCCATCCCGGGCGGGAGCGGCAACTGGGGCGGCTCCTGGCTGACCATCCCGGCGCAGAGCGATCACCAGGACCTGGCCTACGAGCTGGTCTCGTTCCTGACCGCCCCGGCACAGCAGACCCGCATCTTCACCGAGACGGGAAACTTCCCCTCCAGCCTCGGGGCGATCAGGGATCCCGCGGTGCAGTCGTTCACCAACCCGTTCTTCGACGACGCCCCCACCGGCCGGATCTTCGGTGAATCGGCGATCAAGCTCGCGCCGCAGTACCAGGGCGCGAAGCACGGCGCCGTGCGGCAGGCGATGGAGCACGGAATCCAGCGCATCGAGCAGGAGGACCAGGCCCCCGACGCCGCGTTCCGGGAATCGGTCGACGAAGCGGAACGCGCGGCCCGCTGAGCGCGGCAGGAGGGAGATCCGGCGATGACGATCGCAACCCCGGCGCCCGCGGCCGACCCCGCCCCACCCCGGCGGCGGACGCCGGGGGGCGACCGCACCCCACACACCGCACGCTCCGTGCTGCGGCGGGTGGCAAGCGCGGCGGTTCCCTACGGGCTCATCGCGCCGTTCTTCGCGATATTCGCGGCCTTCGGCCTTTTCCCGATGCTGTACACCGCCTGGATCTCGCTCACCGACCGGGACATGCTCCACCCCGGCGCCGAGCGGTTCGTCGGGCTACGGAACTACGCTGACCTGCTCTCCGACGACTTCTTCTGGAACGCGGTCGGCAACACCTTCCTGCTGATGGCGATGTCGTCGGTTCCCCAGCTGGCGCTGGCGCTGATACTCGCGCACATCCTCAACGCGAGGCTGCGCGGGCGGACCCTGTTCCGGATGGGCGTGCTGCTGCCCAACATCACGTCCATCGTCGCGGTGACAATCGTGTTCAGCCAGATCTTCGGCCGCCAGTTCGGCCTCGTCACCTGGCTACTGGACGAGGTCGGCCTGGACCCGGTCAACTGGCAGGCCGGCGAGTGGACGTCGAAGATAGCCATCTCGTCGATGGTCATCTGGCGGTGGACCGGCTACAACGCGCTCATCTATCTGGCCGCGATGCAGGCGATCCCGAAGGAGCATTTCGAGGCCGCGGCGATGGACGGCGCCGGAACCTGGCGGCAGCTCTGGCACATCACACTGCCCGCGCTGCGGCCGACCATCGCCTTCACCGCGCTGGTCTCCGTCATCGGCCAGATCCAGCTCTTCACCGAGCCGCTGCTGTTCGACACCTCGCCGGGCAGCGTCTCCGGCGGCAACAGCCACCAGTTCCAGACCCTGGCCCTCCTGCTCTACGAGGAGAGCTTCCGACTGCACAACTTCGGCTACGGCTCCGCCATCGCCTGGGTGATGTTCCT
Organism: Parafrankia sp. BMG5.11; assembly: GCF_004337455.1. NCBI lineage: Bacteria > Bacillati > Actinomycetota > Actinomycetes > Frankiales > Frankiaceae > Parafrankia > Parafrankia sp. BMG5.11. The sequence goes on from NZ_SJXI01000032.1 coordinate 59,129, forward strand.
GGTGACCGTGGTGTTCGCCGCGCTCGCCTACCTCGTCACCCGCGGCGGCTCCCGGCTGAAAGGGGGTTCCCGGTGACCGCCTTCTCCCGCACCCCGGGCGAACGCTCCGGCCCGCTGCGCTATCCGTTCCTGCTCCTGGCCCTGTTCGTCTCCGCGTTCCCGGTGTACTGGACGTTCATGATCCCGTCCCGGACGAACGACGCGGTCGGGCAGCTGCCGCCACCCTTCCTGCCCGGCGGGCACTTCTTCGAGAACGCCGCCCGGGTGTTCGACACGGTGAACTTCGGCAAGGCCCTGCTGAACTCCCTCATCGTCGCGGGGTCGATCACCGTCAGCACGCTGTTGTTCTGTTCGGCGGCCGGCTTCGCGTTCGCGAAGCTGACCTTCCGCGGCCACGGCGCGCTGCTGCTCACCGTGATCGCCACCATGATGGTCCCGATGCAGCTCGGGATCATCCCGCTCTACCTCGAGATGCAGGAGCTCGGCTGGGCGAACCATCTCGTCGCGGTGATCCTGCCTACCGCGGTGACCGCGTTCGGAGTCGTGTTCATGCGGCAGAACGTCATCCAGGCCGTGCCGGACGAGCTGCTCGACGCCGGGCGCATGGATGGCTGCGGCACGCTGCGGCTGTACTGGCACGTCGCGCTGCCGGCGCTGCGCCCCGGCCTGGCCGTGCTCGGCCTGCTCACGTTCATGCAGGCCTGGAACGACTTCATGTGGCCGCTGATCGTCCTGAACTCGGAGAACCCGACCGTCCAGGTCGCCCTCAGCACGCTGGCCGCGGGCCACTACCGGGACAACACCCTCGTCCTCGCCGGCACCGCGCTCGGCACGCTCCCCGTCCTCGTCGTATTCGCCCTGTTCGGCCGCCAGATCATCGGCGGAATCATGGAAGGCGCGGTGAAAGGTTGACTACCAGCCCCGTCCCGGCGACGGACACGACAGCGGCCACCGGAGTACCGGCGCCCGAAGCGTCGCCGGGAGCCGACGAGCTCGCGGCCCGGATCGCGACCGGCCTGCCCACCGGATTCGTGTGGGGTGCCGCCACCTCCGCGTACCAGATCGAGGGCGGCGCCCGGGAGGGCGGCCGCGGGCCGTCGATCTGGGACGTCTTCGCCCGCACCCCCGGCATGACCGCGAACGGCGAGAACGGCGACGTCGCCGCCGACCACCTGCACCGCTACCGCGAGGACGTCGCCCTCATGGCCGGCCTCGGCCTGGGCGCGTACCGGTTCTCGGTCGCCTGGCCGAGGATCGTCCCGGCCGGGTCGGGGGCCGTGAACCCCGACGGGCTGGCCTTCTACGACCGGCTCGTCGACGAGCTCCTCGCCGCCGGGATCGACCCGTGGCTGACGCTCTACCACTGGGATCTGCCACAGCCGCTGCAGGACGCCGGCGGCTGGCCGAACCGCGACACGGCGCTGCGCTTCGCCGACTACACCGAGCACGTCGTCAGCGCACTCGGCGACCGGGTCCGGCACTGGTCGACCCTGAACGAGCCCTGGTGCTCGGCCTTCGAGGGACACCTGACCGGGCGGCACGCCCCCGGGGTGCGGGACGCCGGGGCCGCCGTCCGGGCCGTCCACCACCTGCTGCTGGCCCACGGTCTCGGCACGGCCGTGCTGCGGGCGCACGGCGCGGCGGACGTCGGCATCACCCTCAACCTGATTCCGGCGGAACCGCCGCCGGACGCCGCCGGGGCGGGCGACACCCGGGGGGGCGACACCGGGGCGGGCGACGCCGTGCGGCTCGTCGACGGGCAGCAGATCCGGCTCTGGCTCGATCCCGTCCTGCACGGCACGTACCCGTCCGACGTGATCGCCGACTTCGCCCGGGCCGGCGCCGAGCTGCCCGCCCAGGACGGTGATCTCGCCGTCATCGCGCAGCCGGTGGACTGGATCGGGGTGAACTACTACGCGCCGCACATCGTCGCGCCCGGGCCGGACCCGTCCCCGAAACCGACCCCCTTCGCCGGCGCGGGGAACGTCACGAGGGTGCCCACGAACGAGGACGTGACGGCGCTGGGCTGGCCGGTCCGGCCGCGCAGCTTCCTGGCCCTGCTGCGCCGGCTCGGCGCGGACTATCCGGGGGTCCCGTTCTACATCCACGAGAACGGCGCGGCCTACGACGACGAGGTGTCCCCGGACGGGACGGTGCACGACCCGCTGCGGGTGCGTTACCTGGCGGGTCACCTCGACGCCGTCCGGCAGGCGTCCGAGGACGGGGTCGACGTTCGGGGATACTTCGTGTGGTCGTTGCTGGACAACTTCGAGTGGGCCGAGGGGTACCGGATGAGGTTCGGCATCGTGCACGTCGACTTCGAGTCCCTGGTGCGCACGCCGAAGTCCAGCGGGCTGTGGTACTCGCGGCTGATCCGGGAGCACCGCGCGGCAAGCGGGACGCGGTGACGCCGGAACCACCGGCCCGGACCCGCCAGGCGCCGACCCTGGAGGCCGTCGCCGAGCTGGCGGGGGTGTCGCGGGCGACGGTCTCCCGGGTGGTGAACGGGTCGCTCCGTGTCTCCCCCGCGGCGCACGCCGCGGTCACCAGGGCGATCGCCGAGCTCGGCTACGTGCCGAACCAGGCCGCCCGCAGCCTGGTGACCAGGCGGACGGACACGATCGTGCTGATCGTGCACGAGCGGCCCGACACGGTGTTCGCCGACCCGTTCTTCGCCAGCGTGCTGCGCGGGGTGAACCAGGCGCTGAGCGTCACCCAGCTCCAGCTCGTCCTGTTACAGGTGCAGGGTGACCGGCAGCGCGACCGGGCGCTGCGCTACGTCGGCAACGGCCACGTCGACGGAGTGCTCCTGATCTCCCTGCACGGGGACGACATCATGCCGATGTCGGTCTCGGGCGCCGGGGTCCCGCTGGTGATGGCGGGACGGCTGCTCACCGGCGACCCGGTCGACTCGGTCGACGCCGACAACGTGGGCGGCGCCCGGCAGGCCGTGCGCCATCTCGTCGCGACGGGCCGCCGCGAGCTGGCGACCGTCGCCGGGCCGGTGGACATGAGCGTGGGCGTCGACCGCCTGGCCGGCTACGCGCAGGCGGCCCGCGACGCGGGCCTGCCGGCCTCGGCCACCCGGGTCGAGACCGGCGACTTCACCGAGGCCAGCGGCCAGGCGGCGGCGGCCCGGCTGCTGGCGGAGCACCCGACGATCGACGCGGTGTTCGCCGCCTCCGACCTGATGGCCCTCGGCGTGCTGCGCGCGCTGCGGGCCGCCGGGCGGCGGGTTCCCGACGACGTCGCCGTCGTCGGCTTCGACGACGCGGCGCCGGCGGTCTACGCGGACCCGCCGCTGACGACCGTCCGCCAGCCGGTGGAGCGGCTCGGCGCGGAGATGGTGCACCAGCTCCTGCGGCGCATCGCCGATCCCACCGGCGACGCGGCGTCGGTGATCCTGCCGACGGAGCTGGTGATCCGTTCGTCAGCCTGAGCCGGTTCCCCGCTGGGGACAACAGGCGGGTCGGGAACGGGTTGTCCACAGGCGCGAACTCGCGTCACCCTCGTCCCGTGCGGCCTTCTACAGTGGCGCGGTGACCTCGCCCTCGGTTCGCGTCCCGCGTGACGCCGTGGAAGTGCTCCGCCGCGTCTTCGGCTACGAGTCCTTCCGCGACGGCCAGCAGGAGATCATCGATCACGTCGTCGGTGGTGGCGACGCGCTGGTCCTCATGCCGACCGGCGGCGGCAAGTCGCTGTGCTACCAGATCCCGGCGCTCGTCCGGCCCGGCACCGGCGTCGTCATCTCCCCGCTCATCGCGCTGATGCAGGACCAGGTCGACGCGTTGCTGGCGCTCGGGGTCCGGGCGGGGTTCCTCAACTCCACCCAGCAGGCCGACGAGCGCCGCGCGGTGGAGTCCGCGTTCCTCGCCGGCGAGCTCGACCTGCTCTACCTGGCCCCCGAGCGGCTGCGGGTACGCGCGACGATCGAGCTCCTCGACCAGGGCGAGATCGCGCTGTTCGCGATCGACGAGGCGCACTGCGTCGCGCAGTGGGGGCACGACTTCCGGCCCGACTACCTCCTGCTCTCCGAGCTGCACCAGCACTGGCCGCAGGTGCCGCGCGTCGCACTGACCGCCACCGCCACCCCGGCGACCCACCAGGAGATCACGAACCGGCTCGGGCTGGGAAACGCCCGCCATTTCGTCGCCGACTTCGACCGGCCGAACATCCAGTACCGCATCGTGCCGAAGAACGACCCGAAGGCACAGCTGCTGGAGCTCCTGCGCACCGAGCATCCCGGCGACGCGGGCATCGTGTACTGCCTGTCCCGGGCGTCGGTCGAGAAGATCGCGGAGTTCCTGGTGTCGAACGGGATCGCCGCGCTGCCCTACCACGCCGGCCTCGAAGCACGCACCCGCGCCGAGCACCAGGCCCGTTTCCTCCGTGAGGACGGCCTGGTCATGGTCGCCACGATCGCCTTCGGGATGGGCATCGACAAGCCGGACGTCCGCTTCGTCGCCCACCTCGACCTACCGAAGTCGGTGGAGGGCTATTACCAGGAGACCGGCCGCGCCGGCCGGGACGGGCTGCGTTCCACCGCCTGGCTCGCGTACGGCCTGCAGGACGTGGTCCAGCAGCGCCGGCTCATCGACGCCTCCGACGGCGACGCCACGCACCGCCGGCGGCTCAACTCCCACCTCGACGCGATGCTCGCACTGTGCGAGACCATCGAGTGCCGCCGGGTCGGCCTGCTGGCGTACTTCGGGCAGCAGGGGTCGAGCGCCTGCGGCAACTGCGACGCCTGCCTGCACCCGCAGCAGTCCTGGGAGGCGACCGTGCCCGCCCAGAAGCTGCTGTCGACGGTGCTGCGCCTGCACCGGGAACGCCGGCAGAAGTTCGGCGCCGGCCACGTCGTCGACATCCTGCTGGGCCGGCGCACACCCAAGGTCGACCAGCACGGCCACGACTCGCTGACGGTCTTCGGCATCGGCACCGAGCTCAGCGAGGCCGAGTGGCGTGGCGTGGTCCGCCAGCTCCTGGCCCAGGGGCTGCTGGCCGTCGAGGGTGAGCACGGAACGCTCGTCCTCACCGACGCGAGCGCGGACGTCCTGCGCGGGCAGCGGACGGTCTCCATGCGGCGCGAACCGAAGCGACCGGCGAAGGCCACCGGCTCCTCTGCGACGAAGGCACGCCGGGCCGAGCCGGTCGAACTGTCCGCGGAGGCGGCGCCGCTGTTCGAACGGCTGCGCGCCTGGCGGGGGGCCACCGCCAAGGAACAGGGCGTTCCCGCCTACGTGATCTTCCATGACGCCACGCTGCGCGAGATCGCCACCCGCGCGCCCTCCTCGCTCGCCGAGCTCGCGACGGTGAACGGCGTCGGCGAGAACAAGCTGGCCAAGTACGGCGAACACATCCTCCCGCTGTGTAGCGCCACGCCCGCGGACTGACCCACAGCGGACCGGCCCACGGCGCGGCGCGGCCATCGCTGTCGGCGGGAGAGCAGGGCGCGGCGACGCTCAGACGGGCTCGTGCCGGCGGATCCGCTCGTGCAGGCGCGCGGTCGCCGGTCCCGGGGCGACGCGCAGCTCGCGGGCGAGGATGTCGATGCAGGTCCGGAACTGCAGCAGCGCCAGGTGCGGCTGCCCCTGGCGGGCGTAGGAGCGCACGAGCCGGCGGTGGGCGTCCTCCCGGCACGGGTCGCGCTCGAGGATCTGCCGGCACAGCAGCGCGCAGACCGAGTACTGCCCGGTCTCCAGGTACAGCGAGCTGAGCCGGTCCAGCGCGTCCAGGTAGGCCAGCCTCAGCTGCTCGCGCCGCAGGACGGCCCAGTCCTCGGAACGCGCGTCGGCGAGGAAATCGCCCCGGTACAGCGCCACCGCCGCTTCGAGTTCGGCGATGGCGGCCTCGACGCGTGCCGCGTCGGCGAAACGCTGACCAGCCTGGACATGGCCTTCGAACGCGTCGAGATCGATGGACACCATGACGTCGGCGGCCAGCCGGTACACGCCGCGCTCGAACACGATGACCTGCCGGTCAACCGCCTCCCGCAGGGCGCGGCGCGCGCCGTACACGGCCACCTGAATGTTGTTCCGCGCCGCGGGCAGGTCGGCGCGTGGCCACAACGCCTCGGTGACGACCTCCCGCGGGGGCAGGTCCGCCCGATGGATCACCAGGTAGGCCAGTAGGGACCGGGGGCGGGTGCCCCAGCCTCGCACGAGCCGCCCGTTCACCGTCACCGACAGCGGTCCCAGCACGTGCACGGCCATCTCCACCTGGCCCGTCGCGGCCGTGCTCCCAGCTCTCCCGCCCCGCCCCCGGTCCCGGTCCCGGCGACGAGACGGTCGTCCCTGGACACGAGGGCGGTCGTCCCGTCCGGGGGGACGGGGCCGGTGACGTCCGGCCGGCCCGCGAGTGGGCCTGGGAACGGATCCCCGCGGCGGGCCGCTTCCAGACCGGCGCTTCTGGGCCCCGGCACCAGGCCGAGTAACGGGGTGCCCGGCGGAGCGTCCGCGGCCCTCGGCGTCTCGGGGCCGCCGGACACACCGGCGATGTGGGCGTGCAGGAGCGCCGTCGTCTCGTGCTCCGACCGGGCGAGCGCGGCCTCGGCCTCGGCATGCAGGCGCCGGTCCCGCCGGATGTCCGCCAGCCGCCGGGCCAGCCGGTCCGTCTCGGAGACCGCGGCGGCCGCCGCGGGGGACCGATGACGGGCGGGGCCCTGCTGGCCCCGGGCCGAGGCGACGTGCGCGGCCGCGTCGAGCAGATCCGGTTCCGCCTCGACAGCCTCGAGCGGCAGTTGGTCCAGCCATCCGCCGACTTTGACCTCCTCCCCGGCCTGAAGACCGGGATTCCCACACCTCGCGGTGCGGGTTCCTGCTTCATCAACGGACGCCTCCTCGCTTCAGGAGCGAGGCGGTCTCACTCCATCTCCACAGGCAGCCACCGCGAGCCCCGCGGCCAGAATGTTGACCGCCGCGTTCACGTCCCGGTCGTGGACCGTGCCGCAGCCACGACAGGCCCACTCCCGGACGTTGAGCGGCAGTTTCTTCACGATCGACCCACACACCGAACAGGTTTTGGACGACGGATAGAATCGATCGACCGCAATGACGGTGCGACCGTACCAGCCGGCCTTGTACTCCAACATCCGCCGCAACTCCGACCACGAAGCGTCGGATATCACCCGCGCGAGCGAATGGTTCCTGACCATGTTACGGACGGACAGATCCTCGATGACCACCGTTTGGTTCTCGCGGATGATCCTCGTGGACAGCTGGTGGAGATGATCCCGACGCCGGTCGGCGATCCGACCATGCACCCGGGCGACCCTCGCTCGGGCCTTCGCCCGGTTCACCGACCCCCGCACCTTCCGGGACAGGTCCCGCTGCGCACAGGCCAGCCGGGCCCGATCCCGACGCTCGTGCTTCGGGTTGGCCACCTTCTCCCCAGTCGACAGGGTGACCAGCGAGGTGACCCCCGCGTCGATCCCCACCCGCCCGGGCGACACGGGAAGAGCGGTGATCGTCTCTTCGACCAGGATCGAGACGTGGTACTGGCCGCGGGCGTTCCGCGACACCGTGACCTGCGAGGGCTCCGCCCCGTCGGGCAGCGGACGCGACCAGACGATCGCCAGCGGCGCGTCCTGCTTCGCCAGCGTGATCCGACCGTCCCGGAAACTGAAACAGTTCCGGAAGTAGGTCGCCGAGTCGAGAGCCCTGCCCTTCTTCTTGAACGTCGGGTAGCCGGCACGTTTCTGCCAGAAGTTCACATACGCGGTCTGGAGATTCCGCAGCGTGGCCTGAAGTGGGCCTTTTGACGGCTCGGCGAGCCACGCCGTCTCCGGGTCGCGCTTCCACGCTGTGAGCATCCGGTCGGTCTCGGCGTGAGTGACCCGCCGCTGCTCCTGGAACCAGGCCCGGTGCCGTTCGGCGAGCGCCCTGTTGTACACGTAGCGGACGCAGCCGAAGGTTCGCGCGAGCTGGGCGGCCTGATCGGGGGTCGGGTTGAAGCGGTAGCGGTACGCCCGCTTCACCACCTTCGACCCCACAGGTGCCAGCGTAGCGGGCACGCCCGTCACACTGTCGTCGATGCGCTAACCCTGTCCTGAAGGACAGGGCCTGCGCGCTACGCATCTCGGTCACCCACTGGCCGGCAGCGATCATGTCGTCGGCGACCCTGGCCAGCGCCCGCGCCGCCACCGCGCGATCGTCGAACTCGAGCAGCATGGGGATCGCCCGTTCCGGAGCGCCCGCCCGCAGCAGTTCGAGCGCGGTGCCGCGCAGGATCTCGCGGTCCAGTGCCGCGTCCTCGGCCAGAGCCGCGGGCAGCGGAGCGCGCCAGACGGTGCGCAGTCGTGACCAGTCGCCGATCAACGGCTGGAACCACGGTCCGGCCAGCTCGGCGAGCTGATGCCGGTCCGCCTCCGGGAGGACGTACTCGACGTGCAGCAGCCGTGCGAGCATCCGACGGGCTCCCCCGGTGGCGCCCGCGAGGACGGCGCGGGCCAGCGAGGTGAGCACGCCGACGAGCGTCCGGCCGCGCAGAGCCTGGGCCAGATCACCGTCCGACAGCGTGGTGCGCGCGAACTCGACAGCGTGCCGGAGGGCCGCGGACCGGCCGAGGAGCGCCGCCGCGTGACGCCGCCGGAGTCCGAGCCCGCCGGGGAGCTCCACCTCCGACGGGTGCAGCCGGGCGTGCTCGGCCGGCGGCCGGCGGGCGTTCCCGAGCGCCTCGGTGCTCGGGAGCGCGTCGTGGCCGATCAGGACGCGGGGCGTCGCCTCGGACAGAGCGCCCAGAACATGGCCGCACGCGAGGCGTAACGACGGCCCGTGCGGATCGATCCGGTCTGCATGCTCCAGGACCAGCGCCGAATCGGGCGGGAGCCGCTCGGCCAGCTCCGCGCCGAGCCGCCGGAAGATGTCGTCCCACCCGTGCACCGGGCCCGGCCACGCCCGCACCCGCGTGAGCAGGGTGGCGCCGAACCCGGGAGCCCTGCGCCGCACCGCGGTGATCATCGTTGCCAGGAAGGTCGCCGGATCGCGGTCCTCGACGCCCAGCCGGAGCCAGACCGGTGTCCGGCCGACCGCCTCCAGCGCGGCCGCGAGCCCGTCGGTGAGCAGCGTGCCGGGTGGCGCGACAAACACGGTGACGCCGCCGGTCACCGCGTCGACAAACAAAGAATGCGCCGCCACCGGCTCAGCTCCGAGAGGTTCCAGCACCTTGCCCGCGAGCATGCATCCCCCATGCAGCCGACAGTGAAGACACCGTAAAGACAACGAAAGAACATCCACATCCATATCACCGTTCGGCCAGGAGGTGGTGAGGTCTGCGCCGGGCGCGCGGACAGCGCCACCAAATCCACCACTTCAGCCGTGGACGGCCGGCGAACCCCGGCTACGCGCAACCACACCGGGAGGCCGCCACCGCGGCACGGGTGGCACGAGCCCCAATACCACCTGCTCCACTACCCGCTCACCGTCTTCACCCCACCCAAGATCATCGAGATCTACGCCTAGGAGGTCACCGGGCGCGCCGGGCGCCCACCCCGCTCCGACGGAGGCCGCGCGCCCCGTGCCGGTGGCGCGCGGCCTCCCCGTCCCGGGGATCCCGTTCATGGAGGTGGACTGTGGAGGGCACCGATGGCACCTGACAGCGACGAGGCCCAGCGCGAGGAGAGCTTCGTGGTGCGCCTCCTCCTCGACTGCGACGGCGTCCGCAGCACCAGCGTGCAGCACGCACGCGAGAACACCCCGATGCGCTGGCCGGGCTGGAGGCCGTCCGAGGTGATCGCCTTCATCGAGGCTCGTGCCGGCCGGCTCGCCCCGACGGCTCCGGCCGGCGTCGACGCGGGCGGCCAGGCAGCACTCGGCACCGACGGCGCCCCCGACCCGCTCAGCATGTCGGGCCCGCTCAGCACATTGGACCCGCCCGCCGCCTTGGAACCGCTCAGCAGCTCGGAACCGCTCCCTGTGCGGCTCGGCGTTCAGGTCGAACCCGCCGGGCCTCGCCCAGGGGAACCGTTCACCGTCGCACTGTCGGTCGGCTTCGCCCCCGCCCGCCCGCTGCCCACCGGGCCGCTGGAGTACCACACCGTCGCAGGTGTCCGGCCCGGCGATGCCGCGCCCGGCGCCGCGGGGAGCGCCGAGCACGGGACCGCCCCGGGCGGGACGGTGCTCCGCGCCCAGGGACAGCTCTCCGCGCACGCCGCGGTCATCCGGCTGACCAGTCCGGGGCTGCCCACCGGGCGCCACCTGATCGATGCCGCCGTAAGCCTGCGGGTCGGAGGCGTCGGGCGTCCCGTCGGCCTCGCCACCGCCACTCAGGTCGTGCTCGAGGTCACGGACCGCTGAGGATCCGCACCCCTTCCCGCGCCGAGAGGAACAAGCCCCACGAAACCGGAGTCGAATACCGACACGGGGGCGCCCGTCACCCCGGTGGAGCATGAAAGCCGTTCGCGCCTTATCCTCGGCGATGTGACGGTGGCCTCGACCTGACCTTCTTTCGGCAGGCCGCTCGGGGCCATGCCGCGATTCGCGTGCGTCGCTACCGGCCCACTCCCGCGTTGCCGGGCAGAATTACCGAGCGACGGTCCACGACAGAAAGCGGGAACAACGTGGCAACGGTTACCGATGGCGTTTACCGGATCGGCCTTGACAACAATCAGTTTCTCACCGCGGAAGGCCGCGATCGCAGCGTTATTCTGCCCGAAAACGGACGCGGCCAGGAATGGGAGGTCCGACGCACGGATAATGACACATACACGATCCAGCAGACGTCCGACCAGCTTTTCCTCGGTTTCGACGGTGACCCTGACACGTTCGAGCTGGTGCGCCCGTTTCCGCAGCCTCGCGAGTGGCGGATCGAGCAGGGCCCCAGGCCGGGCTCCTTCGTCATCGGAGCCGTGGACAGCGACCTGACCGTCGGGCTGCACCCGGCACTCATCTATCCGCCGATGGTGGCGCTCTCGCCCATCTTCCGCCAGGACCAGGGGTGGAGGTTCCAGGCGGTCGACTAGGCCGGCCAGGCATCGGTCGGCAGCCCGGCCGACCGGCCCCGTGTGCACACCCGGATTCGGCGCGTGTGCACACGGGGAGCCCTCGGTGAGTGACCCCGGGTCGTTCTGATCGACAGCACGGGCTCACCGGGAACCGCGGCGGGCGGCGGGCAGGCGGGACGCGCCGACGTGGTCGTCGAGCCAGCCGGTCAGCCGGCGCGTCTCCCGCCAGCCCGCCGCCACGTGCTCGGCGCACTCCGGCTCGGCCAGCCACGGCGGCTCACCGAAGTCACGGGCCGCCGTGAGGGTCCGATGGCGCAGCAGCTCGATGCGTGGATGATCCGCGTCGTAGCCCCGCGGCCGGGTCTTGAGCGTCGTGCCCGAGACCTCGTACCCCGCCTCCCGCAGCTCGCGCACCAGCGCCTCGAGCCGCAGCCCCGTCCGGTCGTCGGCGACCGCGGCGCGCAGCCGCTCCACCTGGTCGGGCGCGGTCTGCCAGTAACCGGCCGCGATCATCAGCCCGCGCGCGGAGACCTGGACGTAGCCGCCCCGCTCGTTGTGGGCGCCGATCGCGGTCTTGTAGGGCGACTTGTCCTTCGAGAATCGAACGTCCCTGTGCGGACGGAAAACGTGCGGTGCGCCGAACTCCGGCTCGAGGGCGTCGAGCAGGGCGAGCATCGGGGCCCGGACGGCCTTCTCGTAGGTGTCGCGATGATCCGTCCAGTACGCCTTGCTGTTGTCGGCCTCGAGGCCCTCGAAGAAGATCAACGCTTCGACGGGGAAGCCTGTGAACTCGGGCATCGGCGCTCCTGGGCCGCGAACCGGCGGGACGCGCGCATCCTACGGCGGCCCACCGACAACTCGGCCGGACAGCGCGGCCGGACAGCACGGCCGGCCCGCACCGGGCCCCCGCGGCATCGCTATACCCCAACAGAGACCGATCGAGACCGGCAGGTCGGGGCAATTGTCAAAGAATTGTCCAAGGTCAGGAGCCTGCACACCCAGGACGGTGGGAGTTGGAAGACATCGGTCGTGGTCAAACGAGCACATCACGCGCCGGCGTGAATGAACCGAGAACAACGACACGCGGCATCCGGGCCGAGGCGCGCCGGCCGCGATGGGCACAGGTTGGACGCAAACCGGGGCGTCTGATTGCATAGCTCCCCGACGGGGGTTGGCAGAAGCGGGTGGAACCCGTACCCGACGAGAGCATGTGAGACGCGATGACGACGCGGGCACGAGACCTGCTCAACCGATCCCGCGCGCTCCTGGGTGGCTCCCGCGGCATAGCGGCCCAGCTGCGGGGTGGTGATCTCCCGACTCCCCTGCCCCGGCCGGAGCAGCCGGCCCCCGCCGGCCTCGTCAGGCGCCCCGCGGCCCATGGCGGAAGGTCCGCGCACGAGCCGTGGGTTCGGCCGGGAATCCCCGCGGCGGACGCCGGGGTGACGCGACAGGCCCGCCGCGGCGGCACCGGCATCAGCACCAGCGCCGCGGACCAGTCGGCCCACGCCATGCGGGCCGAGACGTCCCCGGCGGCCTCCCCGGCCAACGGGTCGGCCGTGACGGCGCCGCCCGCGGCCGAGGCGCTCTCCGCGATCTGCGCGGACGTGGCGCTGCGCGACCTCAACCTGGTCGACTCCCTGCTCTCGCAGCTCGAGGACATGGAGGCCAAGGAGGAGGACACCGACCGCCTCGCCGAGCTGTACCGGCTGGACCACCTCGCCACCCGGCTGCGCCGCAACGCCGAGAACCTGCGGGTGCTCGCGGGCCGTGACGCCGGTGACGCCTCGTCCGACACGGCCGCGCTGGTCGACGTCGTGCGCGCGGCGATGTCGTCCATCGACCACTACTCGCGGGTCACGATCGGCCGGGTGGTCCCGCTCGGTGTGGTCGGCTTCGCCGCCGAGGACGTCGGACGGCTGCTGGCAGAGCTGCTGGACAACGCGACCAAGTCGTCTCCCCCGACCGCGCCGGTACGGGTCGGCGTGCACCTCACGGAGCTGGGCAGCGCGCTGCTGCGGGTCGAGGACGAGGGCATCGGGCTCCCGCCGGACCGGCTGCGGCAGCTCAACGAGCGGCTGGCCGGCGATCCCGTCCTGGACGACGACGCGGTGCGCCACATGGGCCTGGCCGTGGTGCGCCGGCTCGCGATCCGCCACGACCTGCGGATCTGGCTCGATCGCCGCCACCCCCACGGGACGACCGCCTCGGTGCTCATCCCCTCCGCCCTGATCTGTGAACTGCCCGAGGGCAGCTGGTCGGGTACGCAGACCGTGGCGGTCCGCGGCGGCGACCCCGCCGCGCCGGGTCCGTCCGCGCGTCCCGCCGCGCGCGACGGTCAGCCGCGGGCGGACGTCCAGGGCCGGGGGCCGGGCGTGAAACGGTCCGGCAACGGAGCGGGCCACGTACGCGAATCCACGCTGTTCACCCGCGCGGGCAGCGCGTCGGCCAGGCCGGCGCCGGCGCCAGCGCCGAGCAAGGATGCGGCGACTCCAGCCACACCCCCCACGGCGGACTCCCTGATCGGCGGCACGACCGCGAGCGGTCTCCCCCGCCGGGTGTCGCGCAGCCTCAAGAACCCCGCCGGCGACGGCGCGCGCCCACCCGCTGCCACGGCACCCACAGCCACCATGCCCGTGGCAGCCGCCGTGCCCGCCGCGGCTCCCGCGCCGTCGACACCGACACCCGCCGCGGCGTCCACGGAAGACCGGGAAGACGCGACAGGCGCGGAAGGCGTCCCTCCCGCGGAGGAGGGCGGATCGACGGCCACACAGGCGCTTTCGGCCCGGGCCGCGGACCACGCGAGACTACTCGCGGATCTCGACGCCTTCAGTGAAGGCGAACGGATCGCCCACGAACACCAGCGAGAGGACTGAGGACATATCCGTGACGGATCAGACCAATCGCCAGCCGGACCACGACTTCAGCTGGCTGATCAATGACTTCGTCGGCAAGGTCCACGGCGTCACCCATGCCCTGATCCTCTCGTCCGACGGCCTGTCGCTCACCGCGTCCGACGGGGTGAGCTCGGCGGAGCGGGACCAGCTGGCGGCGATAGCCAGCGCGATGCTCAGCCTTGCCCGCAACAGCGCGACGCTGTTCGACCGCGGAACCTGCGAGCAGATCATCGTGCGGCTCAGCGGCGGCTACTTCCTGTTCATGAGCATCGACGAGGGAGCGGGACTCGCCGTGCTGACCGGACCGGACTGCGACATGAAGGTGGTCGGCTACGAGATGACGCAGTTCGTGCTGCACGCCGGCCACGCGCTCACCCCGGACCGGCGCGCGGACCTGCGCCGCGTCCTGGTCGGACGTCAGGTACCGAGCTGAGCCGGGCCAACACGGCGGATCACCGCACGGATGATCCGCCGCGGCGAACCAACGCACCGGACCAGGACGGGTGACGGACCAGAATCGTGAAGAGCATGCCTGAAGACTCCGCACAGAACGGACGGCCGAGGCGTGGCCCGCGCAGCAAGCGGATCCGCCCCTACGCCCTCACCGGGGGCCGGACGAGGGCCCGCCATCACCTGCTCGTCGAGACGCTGGTCTCGGTGCCGAGCTACGACCCGACGCTCAGCGAGACGCTGATGCCCGAGTCCAAGGCGCTGTACGAACGCGCCCGGGGGCAGCTGTCCATCGCCGAGCTCTCGGTGATGCTGTCGATCCCGCTCGGGGTGGTCCGCGTCCTGATCAGCGATCTGGCCGCGCAGGGAGCGATCCTCATCCACCCCACGGCCCACACCTACCACCACGATCGAAACGTGCTCGAAAGGATTCTCAGTGGCCTGCGGGAGCTCCCGGTCTGACGCACCTCCGGACCCGGACGGCGGTGCGGGGTGGACATGATCCCGACCGACGCCGACGGACTTGACCCCGCCACGGCGATCTCCGCGAAGATCGTGATCGCGGGCGGGTTCGGAGTGGGGAAGACGACGCTGGTCAGGTCGATCTCGGAGGTGCCTCCGCTCAACACGGAGGCGTGGATGACCGAGGCCAGCGAAGGCATCGACGACCTGTCGATGAGCGGTGCGAAGAGCACGACGACGGTCGCGATGGACTTCGGCCGGATCTCGCTGTTCCCGGATCTGGTGCTGTACCTGTTCGGCACCCCGGGCCAGCCCCGTTTCTGGTTTCTCTGGGACGACCTGTCCCGCGGCGCGCTGGGCGCGGTCGTTCTCGTCGACAGCCGCCGCCTCGACCAGTCCTTCGCCGCGCTGAACTACTTCGAGAACGATTCGACGGTCCCGTACATCGTCGCCGTCAATCGTTTCGAGGGAAAGCTGTGGCACGACGTCGACGAGGTCCGGGAGGCGCTCGCGCTGCGCCCGGACATCCCGCTCGTCACCTGCGACGCCCGCGAGACGGCCTCGACGGCCCAGGTGCTGCGGGATCTGGTTGTTCACACGATGTCACTGGCCCAGGTCCCGGAACCCAGGAGGACACGGACGCATGCGTAAGATCCTGATCGTCGGCGCGGGCCAGTCGGGCCTGCAGCTGGCCCTGACCCTGCGCGAGCACGACTACGACGTGACGGTGATGTCCGCGCGCTCCCCCGAGGAGATCCGCCGGGGCCGGGTCATGTCGACCCAGGCGATGTTCCACAGCGCGCTGCAGACCGAGCGCGACCACGGGCTCAACCTCTGGGAGGCCGACACCGTCCGCATCGAGGGCCTCGGGCTGTCCATTGCGGGGCCGGACGGCAGCCGGCCTCTCGACTGGTTCGCCCCGCTGGACCACTACGCGCAGTCGGTCGACCAGCGGGTCAAGATGGCCGGCTGGGCCGAGCTGTTCGAGGAGCGCGGCGGCAAGCTCATCCTGCACGGTGTCACCACGGCCGATCTGAACGGGCTCGCCGAGCTCTACGACCTCGTCGTGGTCGCCGCCGGCAAGGGCGAGCTGGTCGGCCTGTTCGACCGCGACGCAGCCCGCTCGCCGTACACCTCACCCCAGCGCGCGCTGTCGCTCGCGTACGTGCACGGCCTGGCGCCCAGGCCGGAGCATCCCACCGCGCCGGGCGTGCGATTCAACATCATCCCCGGCGTCGGCGAGCTGTTCATGATCCCGGCCTACACGCTGAGCGGGAACTGCGACATCCTCTTCTTCGAGGGCATCCCGGGCGGTCCGCTGGACTGCTGGGACGACCACCCGAAGCCCGACGAGCACCTGCGCCGCATCCTGGACCTCATCGAGCGGTTCCTGCCCTGGGAGTACGAGCGCTGCGCGAAGGTCGAGCTCACCGACGCCCACGCGACCCTCTCCGGCGGGTACACGCCCGTCGTGCGGCGGCCGGTGGGCAACCTGCCGTCGGGCGGGGCGGTGCTCGGGATGGCCGACGTCGTCGTGGCGAACGACCCGATCACCGGCCAGGGCTCGAACAACGCCGCGAAGTGCGCCGCCTCCTACCTGGACAGCATTCTCGAGCACGGTGCCAAGCCGTTCGACCAGGCGTGGATGCAGGCCGCCTTCGACCGCTACTGGGCGAGCGCGCAGGACGTCACGGTCTGGACGAACGCCCTGCTGCAGCCCCCGCCGCCGCACGTGCAGCAGATCCTCGGCGCCGCGCAGGCGAACCCCACGGTCGCCCGGCGGTTCGTGAACGGCTTCGACAATCCGTCGGACTTCCAGGACTGGTTCCTCGACCCGGAGAAGGCGGCGGCCTACCTGGCCTCCGCCTGAGCCCGCGGGGAGACCCGCCGGGGCTGGCTCCGGCCGGCCCCGGCGCTGTCAGCTGTCAGCGATGCTGAACGATCTGGATGAGGTTCCCGCAGGTGTCGTCGAGGACGGCGGTGGTGACCGGCCCCATCTCCAACGGCTCCTGGGTGAAGCGGACTCCGAGGGCGCGCAGGCGGCCGACCTCGGCGTGGACGTCGTCGACGGCGAACGCCGTGTACGGGATGCCGTCGGCGACGAGCGCGTCCTTGAACGGGCGGGCGGCGGGGTGCGCGTCCGGCTCCAGCAGCAGCTCGACGCCTTCGGGGCCGTCCGGGGAGACGACCGTGAGCCAGCGGTGCTCGCCCAACGGCACCTCGGTCTTCTTCACGAAGCCGAGTACCTCGGTATAGAAGCGCAGCGCCTTGTCCTGGTCGTCGACCAGGACGCTGGTCAGGTTGATCCTCATCGCCGCTCCCCGACTGTCAGAGGTTGATCATGTGGCCGGCGAGGCCGTGGATCGCCTCCTGCAACGCCTCGCTCAGCGTCGGGTGGGTGTGCACGTTGCGGGCGAGCTCGAGCGCGGTGAGGTCCCATTTCTGGGCCAGCGTCAGCTCGGGCAGCAGCTCGGAGACGTCCGGGCCGATCAGGTGGCCACCGAGCAGCTCGCCGTACTTCGTGTCGGAGATCAGCTTGACGAAGCCGTTCGGGTCGCCCAGGCCGTGGGCCTTGCCGTTCGCGGTGAACGGGAACTTGGCCACCTTGATGTCATGGCCCTCCTCCCGCGCCTGCGCCTCGGTGAGACCGAAGCTGGCCACCTGCGGCTGGCAGAACGTGGCCCGCGGCATCATCCGATAGTCACCGAGCGTCACCGTCTCCGCACCGGCAATGGTCTCGGACGCGACGACGCCCTGTGCCTCGGCGACATGCGCCAGCATGAGCTTCGCCGTCACGTCGCCGATGGCGTAGATGTGCTCGACGTTGGTGCGCATGTGGTCGTCGATCGCGATCGCGCCGCGGTCGGTGAGCGCCACGCCGGTGTTCTCCAGGCCGAAGCCCTCGACGTTGGGCGCGAACCCGATGGACATGAGGACCTTGTCCACCTCGAGCGAGCCCCGGGCGCCGTCCTTGCCGGTGTACTCGACGGTCACCGAGGAGCCGTTGTCCGTCACCGTCTCGACCTTGGTCGAGGTCAGGATCGGCACGCCGAGCTTCTTGTACTGGCGGACGATCTCCTTGGAGACGTCGGCGTCCTCGTTCGGCAGCGCGCGGTCGAGGAACTCGATGATCGTGACGTCCACGCCGTAGTTGCGCAGGACGTAGGCGAACTCCATGCCGATCGCCCCGGCGCCGACGATCGCCATCGACCGCGGCAGCTCGCGGGTGAGGATCTGCGTCTCGTAGGTGACGATGTTGTCGGAGAGCTCGACGCCGGGCAGCAGCCGGACCCGGGAACCCGTCGCGATGATCGCGTGGTCGAAGCTCACCTGGTCGGTGCCGCCGGCGGAGAGCGCGACGTCCAGGGTGTTCGGGTCACGGAAGGTACCGCGGCCGGTGAACTCGGTGATCTTGTTCTTCTTCATCAGGAAGTGCACGCCCTTGACGCGCCCCTCTGCGACCTGGCGGCTGCGGTCGAAGGCGGCGCCGAAGTCGAAGCTCACCTCGCCGGAGATACCGAAGGTCTTCGCCTCGTGGGCGAACAGGTGCGCGAGCTCGGCGTTGCGCAGCAACGCCTTCGAGGGGATGCACCCGACGTTCAGGCAGACGCCGCCCCAGTACTTCTCCTCGACGACCGCGACCGACAGCCCGAGCTGGGCCGCCCGGATCGCCGCGACGTAGCCGCCAGGACCTCCACCTAGGACGACGAGATCAAAGTGCGCTGCCATAGGTCCACCCTACGATCAGTCAGGACGCCGATTCGCGGCGCGGTGCGGAGACTTCAACCACGCATGCTGCCAGCGTCATTCCGCCTCGCCCACAGGTGGGCGCGCCAGGCCGGCCGGCCATGTCCGGCACTCCCCGTGCCGCGGCGGCGGATGCGCGCCGGAGCAGTAGGTGCGCACAGAGCGGACGGACGTTTTCCAGGATCACACGGATGCCACCGGTGCCGCGGATTTCGGCCCGGCGGTCACCGCCCGCCCGCGTGGCTCAGCCGGGCACCGCGCGCAGCGGGGATCGTCCAACCCGGAGCCGGTCCAGGGCGGCGGCGGTCGGTGCGTCCGCCGGTAGTTGCACGACGAGTCGCAGGTCGTCGTCGGTGGGCAGCTCCAGCGTCTCGAAGGCCAGTCGCAGCTCGCCCGCCTCGGGATGGGCGAGGCGGGTGACGCCGCTGGCCGCGGGCAGGCCCGGCACCGAGGCGACGCGCCCGGCGAAGGCCGCGCCGGCGGTGACGGTCAGCTCGTCGGCGAGCGCCGCGACGAAACGGTCCGCCAGGAAGGGGCCCTGCTTGAGTGCGGCCACCTGGTCGTCCGCGACCTGGCCCCAGTCGGGCCAGGCCCGGCGCGCCCGCTCGTCGGTGAAGACGAAGCGGGCCAGGTTCGGCACGGCGCCGGAGCGCGGGGAGCCGTCCAGCAGGCCGATCGGACGGGCGAGCCGCTCGTAGGCCGGGGTGTAGGCGAGCACGTCGCTCACCCGGTTGAGCAGCACCGCGGCGGCCGGTTCGAGGTGCGCCAACAGCGCCCGCACGGTCGGGCGCACCGCACGGGCCGGCGCCGCGCCCACCCCGCAGGTGAATCCGCCCTCGGCTCCCTTGCTGAGCCGGTGCAGGTGGACCCGCTCGCGCGGGGTGAGGCGCAGCGTGTCGGCGAGGGTGGCCAGCACCGCGGCGGAGGGCCGGCGATCACGGCCCTGCTCGAGGCGCGTCACGTACTCCACGCTGACACCGGCGAGCGTCGCCAGCTCGGAGCGGCGCAGCCCGGGGGTGCGCCGGCGGGGGCCGACCGGCAGGCCGACGTCCGACGGGTGGACGGCCTCCCGCCGGGCCCGCAGGAAGAGACCCAGTTCGTTGCCGGCCATGGTTACGACCGTAACCCACCGCGACGGACGGATCGTGGCCCTCTCACTACCAGCCTCCGGCCGGCCTTCCCGGCACCGGCCGCGGCGCGCCACCGTGGGCGGCATGCCCGAAGACACCCTCAACCTCGCTGTGATCATCGGAAGCGTCCGGGAGGGCCGGTTCGGCCCGGTGGTCGCACGGTGGTTCGTCGAGCAGGCCGAAGCGCACGGCGGATTCGCCGTCGACCTGATCGACCTCGCCGACACCCCGCTCCCGCTCGCGCTGCCGGCGGTGCCGCCGGCGCTCGCGCCGGACCTCGCCCGTCCCCCCGCCATGGCGGAGCTGAGCCGGCGGGTCGCGGCGGCGGACGCCTACGTCGTCGTGACGCCCGACTACAACCGCAGCTATCCGGCGTCGCTCAAGGCGGCCATCGACTGGTACCACCTGGAGTGGCGGGCCAAGGCGATCGGGTTCGTCGGGTACAGCGGGGCCAGCGGCGGCCTGCTCGCCATCGAGCACCTGCGGCAGGTGTTCGGCGAGCTGCACGCGCACACCGTGCGCCACTACGTCTCGTTCCCGCGGTACTACCAGCTGTTCGACGCCGCCGGGACGCTCACCGACCCGCAGGAGCCCGCCGAGGCCGCGAAGATCCTGCTGGACGAGCTCCAGTGGTGGGGCGAGGTCCTGCGCGACGCCCGGCTGACGCGGCCGCTCGGGCTGGTTCCCGCGGCTCGCTCGTAGCCGCGGGCATGTCAGCGCAGCTCGTCGGTGACCCAGCTGACCGCGGCGGACGGCGTGGCCACGACCCGGGCCTGCCGGGGCAGCGGCGGCCGGTCGACCATCACGACCGGCAGCCGGAGCCGGCGCGCGGCCACCAGCTTGGCCGCCGTCAGCGAGCCGCCGCTGTCCTTGGTGACGACGGTGTCGACCTCGTGGCGGCGCAGCAGCGCGGTCTCCGCATCCACGGTGAAGGGGCCGCGGTCGAGCAGGACGCGCAGCCGTCGCGGGACCGGCCCCGGCGGCGGTTCGACGGATCGCGCCAGGAACCAGTGGTCGAGCCCGGCGAAGGCGGCGACCCCGGAACGGCCCACAGTGAGGAACACCCGGCGACCGCGCCGCTCTCCGGGCTTGCCGGGCTCGCCCGGTTCACCGAGTTCACCGGGATCGCTGGGATCACTGGGCCCTCCGGGGCGGCCAGCGGCGAGCAGCGCGGCCGCCGCGGGCAGCGACGGCACCCGCCGCCAGTCGTCGCCGTCGCTCTCCGTCCAGCCGGGACGGCGCACCACCAGCAGCGGCACGCCGGTCGCGGCGCATGCGGCGACCGCCGCCGCCGTGATCCGCGCCGCGAAGGGATGGGTCGCGTCGACCACCGCGGCCACGTCATGTTCCCGCAGGAACTCGACCAGGCCGTCCGGGCCACCGAACCCACCGCTGCGGACGGTGGCCCCCGCCGGCACCGTCGACGCTGTCGGGGGCCACAGCCGGCCGGCGAGGGAGTAGACCACGTCGAGATCCGCGCGGTCGGCGAGGGCGGCGGCGAGCCGCCGGGCCTCGGCGGTCCCGCCCAACAGCAGCACGCGCCGGGTCATCGGCCGGCACCCGGCCGGCGTGCCCCGAGTGCTCGGTAGGGACCGGCCGGCTGCACAGCGCCAGTCTCCCCCATCCGCCCGTCTCATCAGCTCCGCTCCGCCCCATCAGCTCCGCCTCGTCTCGTCCGCTCCGTTCTGCAGGCCGTTCTTCACGGCCGCGCCTCCTCCCTTCCTCCCGGGTCGCCCGGTCGTCTTTCCCTGGTATTCGATCTCGCCTCTGCTGTCTCTCCGTGTGGTTCCTGGTGCCGTGCGCATCCGGGCATGCGCGAGGTCGCGCCGTCCGGCATTGGCGGGCTCGCGGGTTCTCACCCATCTGGGCGATGCGGCGGGCCGTCGGACGCGCGGCCGGGTGCCGTCCGGATACCGACCAGGTGCCGACCGGTGGGCGCCGCTGCGGCCATCCGGCACCCGCCGCTTCGACTCCGTGCAGGTCATGGGACTGAAAGCCGTCAAACCGCGGCCGTCAAGTAGGCCGTAACGCGATCCACACGAGCGCACGGTCACACCCCGACCGGACCCAGACCACCCGCCCGAACAGGCGGTTGGCACGGTAGCCACCCATAAGATGCACGTGACTGCCTTAAACCCATTTCTTACGACATGGTCGTTCTTCCGACATGGTCGATTCGATTTGGGCGCGGCCCCGGGAGGGGGACGATGAGCGACACTCCGCAGAGCGCGGTCGGGGTGGGTCCAGGCGAGCCGGCAGCGCCCGCCAGTCGGATCGAACCCGTGCGCGATGCGGTGTTTACCCCGCTGACGCCGCACGATCCACACAGCGTGAGCCGATATCTGCTGCGAGCCCGGATCGGCGAAGGCGGCATGGGCGCGGTGTACCTGTCGTACACCCCCGGCGGACGTCCGATCGCCCTCAAGGTGGCCCGCCCGGAACTCGCGGCGGACCCCGACTTCCGCAGCCGGTTCTCGAAAGAGGTCGCGATCGCGCGGCGGGTCCAGGGGCCCTACACCGTTCCTGTGATCGACGCTGATCCCGAGGCCCTGCGCCCGTGGATCGCCACAGCCTATGTCGCCGCCCCCTCGCTGGCGGTCGCCGTGGTGCGCCAGGGCGCGCTCCCGTCGGCGACCGTGCTGATGCTGATCGCGGGCGTGGCCGAGGCACTGCAGTCCATACACCGGGCGGGTGTGATCCACCGCGACCTGAAGCCCGGCAACGTCATCCTGGCCGACGACGGGCCGCGCGTCATTGATTTCGGTGTGGCCCGCGCCATCGAGACATCGACCGCGGCCATGACCCAAACGGGTGTACGCATAGGAACACCCGCATTCATGTCACCGGAACAGGTCCGGGGAAAGCAGATCGACGCCGCGGGCGATGTCTTCGCACTCGGCTCGACCGCCTATTACGCCCTGACCGGACGTCCCCCGTTCGGGTCAGATGCCGCGGTGTTCCACCGCATCGAGCACCAACAGCCCGACTGGGACCACTGCCCGGACAACGTGCGGGAGGTACTCGCCCGTTGCCTCGCGAAGGACCCGGCGGAGCGGCCGACGTCCACGCAGGTCATCGAGCTGTGCCGATCCGCGATCACCGACGACCTGTACCTGCAGACCGGCGGCGGATGGCTGCCGCCCACGGTCGCGGCCGAGGTCACCCGGTACCGGATCTCCACGGTGCCCTCGCCGACCGCGAGCATGTCGGCGGTCCCGCCACCCACGTTCCAGTCGGCGCCGACGGGCGCGCCCGACGCGATGGACGCGCTGGGCACGCCGTTCCCGAGCGAGCCGAGCGACAACGTCGCCGCCCCCCACTCGGCGTCGTCCTACTCGTCGGCGTCGATCACCCACATCGCGCGTGCCCCTCATCCGCCCCATGCGCTCAACGCGGGGAACTCCCCGCGGGCCCTCAACGCGGCCCGCCAGCCACGGGCCCTGTGCGCACCCCGCGTCCCCCGCGCGATCGGGGCGGCGAGCGTCGCCGCCGGCGGCGGCGCGGCCGGCGGCGCACAAGCCCTGGCCGGCCCACCGGCCGGTGGCTCCGGTGGCCTCAGCGGCCCTGGTAGCCCTGGCGGTGCCGGTGGTCCTGGCGGCCCTGGTAGCCGTCGCGGCGCCGGTGGCCCTGAGTCATCCGGCGCACCCGGCTCGCCGGGCGCGGCCGGTGCGTCCGACGAGCCCGGGAGGCTCGACGCCGCGGGTGCCGCGGCCGGTTACGACACCTCCGGTGGACTCGGAACGCCCGCCCCCAGTCCCGAGGACGGCGCGGGTATGCCGGAGTCCGTCGCGAACGGGATGAACGGTGCGCAGGCCGCGTTCGGGTCGTCCGCGGTTCGCGGCGCCCTCGCGGCCGCCGGCCCCTCCGCCCCCGCGAACGCTCCGGCTCAGCCATCCGGCAGATCCACACCGGACGGCCCTGCCGAGCCGAGCGCTCCCGCGGGGCCGAGCGCTCCCGCGGGGCCGGGCGCTCCCGCGGGGCCGGGCAAGGCCACCGGATCTCCGGGCACCGGCTCCTCCGGCCCGGCGGGTTCCCCCAGGCTCACGGACTCCCGCGGGCCCGGGCCCGCGGGCTCCGGCGGACTCACGGGTTCCGGCGGTTCCGGCGGTTCCGCGGCGCCGGGCGGATCCGCACCCCGGGCCGCCGCGGGCTCAGCTTTCCCTGGTTTGGCCCCGTCCCCGGGCTCGCCGGGTTCCGCCGGCGCCGCCGGCGCCCCCGGCCCAGCCGGGACCACCGACTCATCCGGCCCGGCCGCCCCAGGCGAGCAGGCCACGCCGCGGAACGCACAGGACTCCCAGGACTCCCAGAACGCTCGGGACTCCGGGGGCGAGCGGGGTGCCGGGGGCGCGTCCGGGTCAGCCGGGTCGGACGGGCCACGGCAGGCCGGTGACCCCGCGTCCCCGTCCGACTCGGGCGACGGCGACCCGTCCGGGGCCCGCCGCCGCGGCCGCCGTCGGCGTCGCCGCCTGGTGACCGTCGTGCTGGCCCTGCTCGTCACCGTCAGCGCGGTGTTCTTCTGGCTGGCCTCCAAGCCGGCTGGCGGCGAGCCCGTCGCGCTCGTGGTCACCCCGTCGCAGGACGTCGGTACGGACGGTCCGGGCTCCCCCGAAGCGTCGCCGGGCGCCATCCGCCGGGAGTCGAGGACGACGCCGAGGGCTGCCGAAGCCTCGCCCACGGCCACGCCGACGCCGACCGCGGCCCCCGCCCCGAAGCCGGCGACCGGCGAGACCCCGCGGGCGGCACCCGTCGCCCCGCGGGTCTCCCCCACGCCCACTCAGCGGCTCAGCTGCCCCGCCAAACCCGCCACCAGGGCCAACGGTGACGGGACCGGTGTCCTGATCAACGCGAGCGTCCTGCGAGAGGGCCCGGCGGACACCTGCGGAGCGGTCGTGACGCTCGTGCGGGGCCGGAAGTTCTGGCTGTGGTGCAACGTCGTGACGAAGACCAACGACACGTGGTGGTGGGCACGCCTCGACGGGACCGAGACCTACGGCTGGGTCCGGGACGACGACATGAAGGTCGACTACACGGACGACGACGGCGACGGCGAGGTCCTCGTCTACAGCTGCGACGGCAAGGTCACCAAGAAGTAGGCCGGACGGGATCCGCGAGGTCAGCGGCCGCCGGGCGGCGCCCCGATACCGGAGACCCGGGCCCCAGGACCTCCGCCACCAGCAGCGCGACGTCGTCGGTGAGCGCCGAGCCCGTCCACTCCCGGACCCGGGCGACAAGATCGCCCAAGCAGTTGTCGAGGGTGGCGGGCCGGGCCAGCGCCGCGCCCACGGCCGGTAACAGCGGGAAGAACTCCCCCGACCCGGGATGGCGGGCCTCGGCGATGCCATCGGTGTAGAGCAGCACCCGGCCCCCGGGCTCGATCACGATCGAGGTGCTGTCGGCCCCGCCGACCAGAAGCCCGAGCGGCGGCCGCCTGCTGACCGCGGTCAGCGGTCGCGCGGACGTCCGGCGTACCAGGATCGGATCGGGGTGCCCGGCGTTGACCATGTCCATCCGGTCGCCGCGGATCTGCACGACGACGGCGGTGACGAAGTCGTCCAGGCCGCTGATCTCGGCGACCTCCCGGTCCAGGTCGATCAGGACGGCGCCGAGATCCGGGCGGAGCCGGGCGACGACCCGGAAGCAGCCGAGCACCCGACTGGCGATCCCGACCGCGTCCAGGCCCTTGCCGCGCACATCACCGATCAGCAGCCGGGTGCCCCACGGGCTGTCCACCACCTCGTAGAGATCACCGCCCACCATCGCCGCCAGCGGGGCTCCCCGCACCGCCCACCTGGCGATCAGGCGGCGTGCCCGCGGCCCACGCCCCTGCTGATCTGCCCCCCGGGGCGCGGCATCCGGCCCGCGTTCCGTCCCGGTCCCGGGCTCGGGCTCGGCGCCGGTGCGACGCTCGGTTTCGGTCCAGCGTGCGGGGTCGACCAGTCCGGTGCGAGGGCGACCGGCCGGTCGCCAGTTGGGTGGGGTGCGGGGAGCGCGGGGTGGGTGATCAGGGGAGGAGGAGGGCGGGGGCAAGCTCGCCGAGGATCAGCGCGGCCAGCAGGACGGTGACGGCGTTGGACTCGCGCGGGGTCAGGTCCTGCTCGCCGACATGGTCACGCCGGCCGGTGTAGCCGGCGAAATACCACTTCATCACCGTCGCACCGGCTCCGGCGATCGCGAGGACGAGGGCGCCGGTCACCGGTAGCGACCAGCCGCCCACACCGTCCAGCAGCAGGTCCTCCCAGATGAAGCCGAGGGTCGCCGGGAACCCGATCGACGTCAGCCCGAACAGCAGGAACGCGACGGCGAGCCGCGGCGTGCGGGCGAAGCAGCCACCCGGGCCGGTCAGGAGCATCGGGCCCCGCCGGGCCTCGGTCGCCGCGGCGATCATCGTCGCACCGCCCGCGGCGACGGCGCCGACCTGCCAGGCCAGGACGGCCCCCGACCGCGCCGGCTCGGACCCGATGAGAACTCCGCAGCTCACGATGCCGGAGAGCACCAGGCCGACCTGAGCCAGCGCGGACCGGACGTCCCGGGCGACGAGCCCGAGTCCGGCGCCCAGCAGGGCGGTCGCCGCGGCCGCGGCGACGACCCAGCCGCGGTCCGGCACGGCCCGTCCGACCTCGGGGAGCAGCAGAACGCCCGCGGGCCCGGCGGCGAAGGCGACGACCAGCCCGGCTGGGGCCGTCCGGGCGAAGGGCTCGAACCACAGGTGCAGTGGCAGTAGGCACTGGCGGACACCAACACCGGCCACGAGCAGCAGTGCGGCCGCTGTGCCGCCGAGCCCGTCGGCCAGGAGCAGCCCGGCGGCGCAGGCCCCGACTCCCACGAAGTGGTGCAGGGCGAACAGCCGGGTCGGGCCGCGGCCGGGGGCGCGCTCACGCATTTCCCGCCACACGACGCAGGCCGAAAGCGCCCACGAGATCACAGCCGCGACCGGATCAGCCACCGCCGTCGCCGCCGCGCCGCAGGCGAGAACGAGCATGATCCGCGCGAATGTCGCCTGGTCGTGAGAGGCGACCGCCCGCGCGTCGCCATGCGTTGCAGCGGTCAGGGGTGGGGTGATCGGGGCCAGTGCGGTGGCGCCGAGACCGGCCAGGCAGGTCACGAACGGCATCCACCACCCGGACCCGGGGGCGAGCAGGCCCACCTGGTGGCCGTCGGGCCACCCGGTCCAGCGGGTGCCGGCCATCGTCGCGGCGACGCCGAGGGCCGTGACGGTGACGCACCCGGCCGCGGCGGCCCGGGCGGCCAGAGGGTCCGGCGCCCGCCGCGCCGCCACCGAGCCGGCGAGCAGGAAGGCGGCCGCGACGAACGGGACGACCGCGACGGTCACCAGGGCCCTCCTCCCCGGGGGCGGACGGGGCGGACATCCGCGGGGAACCGGGGCCGGTCCTCCTGGTGGCGCCAACGCGAGGCGCCGACGGTGGGCGAACCGTTCCTGGTGCGGAGGCGGTGCGTGGCGGGATCGTCGTCCCGGCGCGCCAGACCGCCCGGCCTCTCCGGCGCCTCCGGGCCCCGAGTCGCCTCCGGACCGTCGACCGTCTCCGGACCCCCGGGTGTCTCCGGACCGTTGACCGCGTCCGGACCGTCGGTCGCCTCCCGGCCGTCGACGGCCTCCGGACCATCGACCGTTTCCGCGGCGTCGGCAGTCCCTGGACCGTCGACCGCCTCCGGGGCGTCCGCCGTACCCACGACATCTACCGCCGGATCGCCAACCGTGCCCGGATCGTCCACAGCCTCCGGAGCGTCGGCCGTCTCCAGACCATCGACTGGACCCGGGCCGGTGACTGGGCTTCGGTCGCTCACCGAGCCCCGGTCGTCGGCCGCGCCCGGCCGATCGTGCTCGTCGGGGGCCCCGTCCGAGGGTGCGGCCGACCGCGCGGTACCCGACAGCGCGGCATCCGACGGCGCGGCGCCTGGTGCGAGGTCGTCAGCCGCCGGGCGCGGGCCCGGCAGCCAGGGCGGTGCGGACGGTTCCGCATGGCGCGAAGGCGCCCCGGGACGGGACACCGCCGGCGGTAGGGCCTGGTCGGGAAGCTTGCGCAGGTTCGGTAGCCGGGACGAGGCCGCCGGCCGGGTCACCGGCGCAGACTCCTCGGCAGGCCCGCTGTGCTCCCCCGCCCCGGGGCACGCCGGATCCTCGGCGATCTCGGCACTGCCGGCGCTGCCGGCGGTCTCGGCCGCGGCGGGGGCCTCCTGCAGACCCGAGGCCTCCGCCACCTCAGCGACCTCCGCACCGGCAGCAGGCTCCGCCGTCTCCCCGACGATCGGCCGGGTCGTCAGGGCGGCCTCGCCCGGGACCGCGTTGTCCGTGCCGCACGGGTCAGGCCCGCACGGGTCAGGGCCGTAGAAGTCCAGGGCGTAGGAGTCGGCGCCGTAAGGCCCGGATCCGTGCCGGGCCCTGGGGTCGGCCGCGGGACGGCGCTCCGGTTCCGCGGGCGCGGCCCCAGCCCCGGCCGGCGGCTCCGCCCGCGTGTCGGCAGGCTGCCGCGGCCGGGCCCCGGCCGGGAGGTCCCCGGCGGCCCTGGCGGAGGCATCGCCGGTGGGGCTGGCCGGGACGTCCTCGACGGGCTTGATCGGGCCTGTCAGTGGCCGCATCGGGGGTCCCGGGGGGCGGGCCGGAGAGGGCGGGCCGGGGTCGGTGCCCCGGCCACCGATCAGGTCGGCGGCCTGTCGCTGCCAGCGGTCGATCGCCGTCAGCGCACGGGCGGCGGCTCCTCCGACTCTGCGAAGCACCACGTCTGCGTATCCCTTCTCGAACGCGTGCCGGTAGAGCCGGGGCTGCCACCGTCCCGGCGTGATCCGCCCCAGCCGCGATACGGGCACGGGGGCCTGGCCGCCCAGCGCCTGCTCCAGGCGCTGGCTGTCGCGCAGCGCGCTGGGCGAGCGCAGGATCTGCGCGCAGCGCAGCGTCGCGTGGGCGAGGATGTGCAGGATCGCCAGCGTGTGCAGCCCCAGCCCGATCTCGGCGACGATCAGCCCCACCTGGGTCATCGACCCGTAGGCGAGCGCGCTCTTGACGTCGCTCTGGGCCCGGCTGACGAGCGTCGCGTGCAGCGCCGTCAGTGCCCCGACGCAGACGAGGGCGGCGCGGACGGCCGGCGCGTGGTCCAGCATCGGCTGCGCCCGCAGCAGGAGGTAGGGGCCCAGGTGGATCGACACCGCCCCGTAGAACACGGCGCTGGACGGCGTCGGTCCCTCCATCGCCCGCGGCAGCCACCCGCCGACCGGGACCAGCGCCGACTTCCCCAGCACCGCGGTCAGCAGCAGGAAGCCCAGTATCTCCGCGTGGGCGGTGGCACCGGGTGACGACAGGACGTCGTCCCAGCTGAGGCCGTGCCTGCCGCCGTGGCCGCCGCTGTCTCCGCCGGCCGTGCCGGCGAGGTGCCCGAGCCAGACCGTCGCGACGAGCAGGCCGGCGTCGCCGGCGCGGTAGGTGAGGAAGGCCCGCAGGCCGTGCCGGACGGGCCCGGGCCGTTCCACGAAGAAGGCGATGAGCAGCGCCGAGGTCAGGCCGACCAGCTCCCAGCCGAAGAAAAGCGCCGGAAGCTCGCCCGCGACCAGGGTGAGCTCCACCCCCGTCCCGAACAGGACGAGGAGGAGGTGGAAACGGGCGAATCCGGGTTCTCGGTGCAGGTAGCGCGCGGAGACGGCGCCGGTGAGCCCGATGAGGACGGCCGCGACGAGCGCGAACGGGACGGACAGCATGTCCGCCGTCAGGCTCCAGGCGAAGGTGTGGCCGTGCGCGCCGAACCACGGGCCGATGCTGGCGTCGACCGTGTCCCGGCCGGTCGCCATCAGGCCGAGGGCGAGCACCGCGCAGGCGAGGGTCGAGACGGTGAACGCGGCGGCCACGATCATGCCGATGATCCGTTCGGACCGCAGGCGGCCGAACCACATGGGCACCGCCAGCGCGGCCACCGCCGTGCCCGGCGCGGCGACGCTGGTGATCAGCGCGGCGGCGAGCAGCGGGTGGGACGGGTCGGTGGTCACTGGCCGTCCCGCCGCACCGGCAGCGGCCCGCTCGCCTGCTCCGGCAGCTCGATCGCCTCCCGCGTGGGCTGGACGGCTCCCGCGCCCGCCACGGCCACCGTGCCCGGGCGGTCGATCACGACGTCCGGGGACTCGCCGAAGGCGGCGAGCACGTGCGCCGGCGGGAGATGGTCGCGCTGGCCCGCGTAGTAGTGCTCCGAGCGGGCCACCACCGGGAAGCGCAGGTTCTCGGGCTGGTGCTGCTCGAAGGCGCCGTCGCGGTAGAGGTAGGTCTCGGGGCCGGACGGGTCCCAGGCGGCGAGCTGGATCCAGCCGCCCTCCACCAGCCCGCGCAGCGGCGGGTTCTCCCGCACGATGCGGGCCAGCCGCTCGGGCTCCGCCTCGGCGATCACCAGCAGCCGCATCGGTTCGTGGATCTCGACCGACTGCCACGGCATCCCGGTCCGCAGGTCCGAGCCGTGCCCGTCCATCACGCCGACCAGGCCGGTGATGTTGTGCGGCAGCTTCGACCCGGCGCCGTACCCGATCGGGTCGATCCGGCTGAAGTAGTACTCGAGGTTGATGCCGGCGCCGACCGGGGCGGCCGACAGGAGCAGCCGGGTGAGCACGGCGCCGTCGGGGTCCGCGGTCGGGTCGTAGGAGACCAGGAAGGAGCGGCGGTCGAGGTACAGGCCCCGGGTCCGCGAGCGCCGGCCGATCACGCAGGTCGCGTTCGTGCTGTGCCCGTACTCCGGTCGTGACTGCCCGAGGTCCTCCGAGCGCCCCCGCACGTGGGCGTGGGCGGTGCCGGCGGCGACGTCCGGGCCGACCGACTCGAACCGGCGGCAGCGCTCGTGCGCGTCGAGCTGGACGGCGGTCAGCAGCGCGTCCGTGGCTGTGGTGAGGGCCGGCCGCAGGTGCGCGGGCACCAGGTCGGTGTCGTAGTAGGCCAGGGAGCTGTCGCAGGTGTCGTGGTGGCCGCCGACGAACCAGGTGTCCGGGCCGATCAGGCGGCCGCGGTGGGCCAGGGCGGCGCGCACCCGCGGATGGTTGGCCATGGCGGCGAACGCGCGCGCGTTCGGGCCGCTCTGGCCGCCGCCGGTGGCGCCGCAGTCGTAGGCCGCCGCGTGCGGGTTGTTGACGCTGGACGAACCGTGCCCGATCACGAACACGACCGGGCCGAGCGGGCCGCTCATGCCGATCGTCGTGAGCAGCGTGTCGACGATCTCGGCCATCTCCTCGACGGTGAACCCGAGGCGCAGCGGCCCCGCCCCCACGCCCGGCACGAGCTCCTCCGCCTCGCCCGCCTGCGCGCCATCCCCCGCCGGTCCGGTGGACGGTGTGTGGTCCTGCGCCGCCTCGATGACGAGCCGGGTGAGCGGACGCGCCGGCTCCCGGCGGCCGAGCATCCGCACGCCCTCGCCGGCGGCCCTGGGCGCGACCGCGCGGGCGGCCAGCGGCACCAGCTCGGCCAGCCCGGCGATGGCGGAGTACGCCGCGGCCCGCGCCGGACGGCCGCGGGCCGCCGAGATCGTGTGCTGGAGCTGGGCCTTCCTGCGCCGGGCCCGCTGGTAGGCGACCAGCTCGCCGTCGTCCACCGCGCGCTCGACGACCAGGCTCCGCGGCGTCATCGTGACCGGGCACAGCGCACGCGGGCGGACGTCGTCGAGGCCCTGGTAGGCCATGGCGACCCCGAAGTACCCCGAGGCGCCGTAGGTCCGGACCTGGGGATGGCTCTCCTCCAGGTGCCGGCGCAGCGACTCCTCCCGCTCGTCCATGCAGAACACGGCCTGGAAGTCGGGGGGCGGCACCGTCCCGGGGAAGCGCCGGTCGTGCGCCGACAGCGCGTCGAGCACCTGGGTCCGGTAGCGGCGCTCGTAGGCGAGGTGCAGCAGCCAGCGCCGCCGGCCCGCGTCGAACTCGGCGACGGCCCGCAACCAGGCCCGCGCCCACCGGGGATGACCGAGCACCTCGGTCTCGACGTCCATCACCTGCGCGAGGACGAACGCCTCGTAGGCAAGCTCCAGGTCGCCCCCGCGAAGTTCCTGCTCACCCCGGGTGAGATCGTCCTGGACGGTGGTGCCGGTCGCGAGGACACCCTGGGCCGCGCCTGGCGCGCCGAGCGGGCCGAGGTCCTCCGGCCGCGCGTCGGGGCCGATCAGCCGCGCCAGGACGTTGTGGGAGACGACGACCTCGAGCGTGAGCTGGACGGCGAGGTAGTCCATGAGCCGGGCGGGTGCCGGGCGCGACGGCGCCCGGTCGGGACGGCACTCGAACTGGTGGACCATCCCGGCCCAGCCGCGTAGCGAGACCAGCGTCGCGCGCACCGTGTCCGCCCAGGCGTGCACCGGCACCTGCAGCGCCCACAGCGCCCAGGCGACCGTCCGCTCGGCGGACCAGTTCATCCGGAGCTGCTGGCGCAGCTGGCCGCCGAGGCCGGCCCAGCACGCCTCCCGCGGGGCGCCGAGCGTCCCGAACAGGTGCCGGAAGGCGGCCAGCAGGCCCTTCTCCCGGTGCGGCATCTCCCAGGCGGCGACTCCCTGGTCGAGGAAGGCGGCGCAGAGCCGGATCAGCACCGGGTGGACGGCCTCGTCGGTGTCGACGCCGAACTGTTCGAGCACCTGGTCGCGGCGGCGCAGCGGTACCGGCCGCGGCGCCGGCGGCGGCGCGTGCCGGCGCAGGTCCTCCCACAGTTGCGCGAGCAGCCGGGCCCGCAGCGCCTGCAGCCGGGCCGCCCGGCCGCGCCGGGTGCGCCGCTCCGTGGTCGCGAAACGGCGCCGACCCTGGCGGGTCAGCTCCTCCCGCCGCGCCTCGGTGACCAGCGGGTGGACGCGGTGCAGCTCACCGCCGTCGGCCAGCGCCCACAACGCCCCGGCGCCACGCGGCACGTCGATGAACAGCCCGAGCCGGGCGAGCCGGAACTCGTTCCACGTCGGCCCGCCGGGGACGACCTCGGCGTCACCGTCGAGCATTTCCTCCCCGGCCCCGCGCGTGCCCTGGGCTCCCACCGGCAGATGCCGGCCGGGGACAGCGCCCGCCCGGTCGCCGTGATGCTCGAGGACCGCGGCGAGATCGCGGGGAAGGATCCGGCCGGACGCGAGATGCGCGGCGAAGGCCTCCTCGGTCTGCAGCGCCTCCGTGCCCAGCATCGCCGAGGCGTGCTCGACCGCGCGCTGGAACGGGAGCTCCTCCAGGGCGTGCAGCGGGTTGTGATGGGAGAAGTACCCCAGTGGGGCCTGCGGCGGCAGGAGCTCGCCCGCCTCCTCCACGATCCGGGTGATCATCTCGATCTGGTCCGCGGCGTAGGCCATGTCCCCTCCCATCCCTTACCGGCGACGAATCCGGGGTTCTGTTCTTCTTTCCGAACGACCGGTTCCCCCGCCATGGCGGTGAGTACTCACATGTCTTCCAGCATCGCGACGACCGTGTCGGCCCAGCGAGCTCCCGACCGCCGTTGGACGGGTTAACCTGATAATCCGGGCGGGTGGCCCGGCGCCAGGGAGAAGTACTTTGTTGAACGCGGCCGCGAATCCAGCGACGACGCGCGGCCGGTTCCGCCCATCCGTGGGCCGGCCGGGCTGACCGGTGTACCGCCGGCGCCAGACCGCCTGTCCCACATCAGTATGAAGGACCCTGGCCCCTCACGGACCGCGCCGGTCATGGCGGTGGTGAGAATCACCGTGAACGCTACTCGCGGACCTTGCCGGCCGACAGGTGGCATGAGCCTCGAATATGTCGCCGATCACCGGCGAAGGCGTTCACCAATGCTGCCCGACAAACACAGGACTACCTTTTCGAGCGGTGACATTGTTTACATCGCGAACACCCGGAGGCGTTCCACCCCACGCCACGCCCGCCCCTCACCAGGGTATTTACCGGCCGACTTGTCACCCGGCCGTGCCAGGGCTCCGTCACGGGCCGCGCGACCCGCCCGCGTGGGTGGGGGAGCGCCCGGCACCTCCGTAGCCGGCGGCGGGCCGGCCCCGCGGCGCGGTGGTAAGTTCGAAATTTGGATGGACTTGGTGCCCGGGACCCCTGCTCCAGGACCTTCGCCACTGTCCCGGGGACGTCCATGGCCATGGAGGAGGCCCGCGATGGGCAAGACCGCGCGGGAGTGCTCGAT
Organism: Parafrankia sp. BMG5.11; assembly: GCF_004337455.1. NCBI lineage: Bacteria > Bacillati > Actinomycetota > Actinomycetes > Frankiales > Frankiaceae > Parafrankia > Parafrankia sp. BMG5.11. The sequence goes on from NZ_SJXI01000032.1 coordinate 92,843, forward strand.
CGCGAACGCGCTCGCCGTCGTCGGGGAACGCTGGAGCCTGCTCGCCCTGCGGGAGGTCCTGCTCGGCGCGCGCAGGTTCGACCAGATCGTGGAGAACACCGGCGCGAGCCGGGACATCCTCGCCACCCGGCTGCGCTCGCTCGTCGCGGCGGGGGTGCTGGAGAAGCGGCAGTACAGCGAGCATCCGCCGCGTCACGAGTACGTGGCGACCGAGTCCGGCAGGGCGCTGAACACGGTGCTGCTCGGCCTCATGGACTGGGGCGACCGGTACGTGACGCCCGGTCCGCCACCGACGGTGTGGGCGCACTCCTGCGGCGCGGAGCTGCGGCCCCGGTGCGTGTGCGCGAGCTGCGGCGAGCAGGTGCGCCTCGGCGACACCACGGTCGTGCGGCTCGGCGAGGTCCGCCCGAGCCACTGACCGCCACGCGTGTCCGCCGCCCGGCGGTCTGCCGGGCGGCGGACAGCTACAGCGCTACCGGGTCGGCGACAGCGCTCCCGTCAGGCCAGGGAGGTGTCGAGCTCGCCGCGGAGTTCGTCCGGGGTGACGGTGGGCTCGAAGCGGCGGACGACCTTGCCCTCGCCGTCCACCAGGAACTTGGTGAAGTTCCACTTCACCTCGTCGGTGCCGATCGCCTCGGGCCGCGAGCGCTTGATGTGCTCGTAGAGGAAGCCCGACTCCGGCCCGAAGTCGCCGGGGGCCTCCGAGCGCAGGTAGTCGTACAGCGGGGCCGCACCGGGGCCGTTCACCTCGATCTTGCTGAAGACGGGGAAGGTGACGTCGAAGTTCGTCGAGCAGAACTCCTGGATCTCGGCGTCGGTGCCCGGCTCCTGGCCGCCGAACTGGTTGCACGGGAAGCCGAGGATCTCCAGCCCGCGCCCCTTCAGGTCGCGGTAGAGCGCCTCCAGCCCCTCGTACTGCGGGGTCAGGCCGCACTTGCTGGCGACGTTGACGATCAGCAGCGTCTTGCCGGCGTAGTCGCGCAGGGATCGGGAGGTGCCGTCCGTCGCCTCGACGGTGAAGTCATGGACAGTCATGATCGACCTAGCTCTCGGTGGTGCGGACCCGACGACCGCAGGTCCGGCGGCGGGGACGCCGACGCGTAGCGGGAGCCGGCCGGGCAGGACCGGACACAGCCTTGGCCCGCACGGGTGGAGCCGGACGGGCCGACGCGGACGGCGCGCGGACACATCGGACGCTACCCGGCCTCCAGGGATTCTGTCACCGCCCCGGTGACAGAATCAGCCGCGGCGTCAGCTCGACGGGGTACGCATCTGCACGAACGAGACCTCCCTGCGCGGCGCGAAGCCCAGCGCCTCGTACAGCCGGAGGGCATCGGTGTTCGACACCGAGACGTGCAGGAAGGGCTGTTCGCCCCGGGCCCGCACGCCCACGGCCACCGCCCGGACCAGCCGGCTCGCCAGGCCCTCGCCGCGATGGGCCGGATCGGTGCACACGGCGCTGATCTCCGTCCACCCCGGCAGCCGCATCCGCTGGCCGGCCATCGCCACGAGGCGCCCCCCGCGGCGGATACCCAGATAACCGCCGAGCTCGATGGTGCGCCGCGAGAACGGGCCGGGCCTGGTCCGCGCGACCAGGTCGAGCATCTCCGGGACGTCACCGGCCCGCAGCGGGACGGCCTCCGGGTCGGGCCGGTCCACCAGGTCGTCACCGAGGAACTGGAGGGCGGGCACCGCCATCGTCACCTCCCACCCGGGCGGCGGGAGCATCCGCAGGCCGGAGAAACCCAGCAGGACTCCCGGCCCGGCGAGTTCGGCCAGCTCCGCCCAGGCGCCAGGGTCGGCGCCGTCACCCACCGCCGCGAACGGCGAGATCTCGGGTGGATAGCGCGCCGCGCGAGACGTGGCGATGGCGAGATGAGCGTGCGCGCCCGCGAGTGACTCCCAGACCGGGTTGTCGAGAACCGACTCGGCGACGGTCACCGATCCCGTGGCAGGCTCCGGCAGCGCGCTCGGGCTCACGCCCGTCGGACCCATCGAACCTCCCGCCGGCGACGGGCGCGGACAGCGCGCCCGGCCGTCAGACTATGCGCCGGCTCCGAATCAGTGCGAAACACCCACCCGCTGCCGGTCCGGGCGATACCCCACGACCTGGGAACACGCCCCGGAAGCACGCCCCGGGAGCACGTCCTGTGAGTACGCCACCGGCGCACCGCCGCGGCATACCAACGCCCCGCGGCATACCAACGCCGCGGCGACCGGGCCCGCCGTCGAACGGCCACCGCGGCCCCGGCGAGCGGCCGGCGAGCGGGACGCGCGGAGCGGACGGCACCCCCGGAGACACCCGTCGGCGCACCCCCACCCCAACCGGGAGCCGGCGGTCGGGTGCGCCCGGGACGGCGGCACGCCCCACTGTCAGGCCACGTTCCGCTTGACAGACAGCGTGGACACGCGGCGATCTTCCGGCGCAACGGCCCCTCCGAGCGTCCCCGGTGCACCCGTGCGGGGGTGATCGCGGCGCCGGCACCGCCGCGGGGCGGGAGCCGGGCGGCGCCCCGAGCAGGGCGATTCCCCGCCGGCACAGGATGAACCGACGCGCGACCGTCCTTAACTGAGAAGGAATTCAACAAGTATCCACCCGGGCCACCCCGCCCGCCAAAAGTGTCGCCGCAATTGCCACAAGCGACCCGTGACGCCCCGAACCGGGCAGCAGCAATGCCAGGCTGTCAACTCTTCAAGCACCCGGAATCCTTCCCTCCGGGCGACCGAACGGGATTCCAGCAAAACAGAAACAAACCTTACACACTACAGACGAACAACAGTAACACTCCGATACCACTTGCGGCTATCGCCCGACAGCGCCGCCCCGCGCCTGGCGCGCGACCCGTCCGAGGTGTCCCTAGCATGTGCGACGCGCATATGACCTGCACTGATGGTTCAGCTTCGGCCCGGGGGCGATCCCGGGCGCGGACTCGGATCACGGCGCAGGGCGGCGACGGCGAGGGGGCGAAGATCGACGTGGTCAGTACGGCCGGCGGCGCGACCCACACCGGTGCTCCCACGCACCGGGAATCACGGTCGCGCGACCGGGGGGACGTATTCCGCCGCAACGGCACGAACAGTTCAGAAAAAGGCCGGGAGGGGGTCCCAGCCGTACCTTTTCAGGATTACCGAGAAGTATCCGAGAACTCTTCCCGACAGACGACTCCGACCATGATCTTCCCGTGGGACGTTGGATTTTCCGTGGTCCCTCCCGACCGCGGCAGGCCGGCCCTGGCCCACCGACCACCGACGACGAGGACCTGATCGATGTCAGAACACGCAATCGCTCGTCATCAGGTACAGCGACCAGCGACGGCCCGGGACCTGATCGTGCCGCCGGCCGCGGCCGTGCTCGTCGTCATGGTCATCGGCCTGGTCGCGGCGGCCGTGTCGCCCGCCGAGGGCCGCGGCGCGATCCTGTTCTGCGTCTCGGTCGCCGCGCTGCTCGTCGGCTTCGCCAGCACCGTGGCCGTCCGCAACCGGCAGACCGTGCGGGAGCTGCGCGGCCGGGTCGTCGTCCTGGAGACGCGCGCCAGCCGCTCGGCCGCCCAGACCGAACGGCTCGCCCGCGAGGTCCTCCCCGCGGTGGTGGAACGCCTGCGCGAGGGGTCGTCCGTCCAGACGGCGCTCGGGGAGGCCCCGCGCGGCACCGAGGGCACGCACCAGCACATCCTGCGCACCGTCGCGGAGGAGGTCAGCCGCGGGGAGCGGATGCGCAGCGCGGCCATGGCGGCCTGCGCGAACGCGGCCGGCCGGATGCAGGCGCTGAGCACCAGCATGCTCGCCGACCTGCGGGCCATGGAGGAACGGCACAGCGAGGAGGTCCTCGGCGACCTGCTCCGGCTCGACCACCTCACCGCCCAGGCCGGCCGGCTCGCGGACAGCATCGCCGTGCTCACCGGCGGGCGCTCCGGGCGCCGGTGGACGAAGCCGATCGTGATGGAGAGCCTCCTGCGCGGCTCCATGGGACGGATCAGCGCCTACCAGCGGGTCCGCCTGCACTCGGTGAGCGCGGTCGCGGTGGTCGGCTACGCCGCCGAGGGCATCATGCACGCCCTCGCCGAGCTGATGGACAACGCGACCAGCTTCTCGCCGCCCTCCGAGGAGGTGCATGTCTACGTCGAGGAGGTGCAGGCCGGGGTCGTCATCACCATCGAGGACGGCGGCCTCGTCATGGGGCCGGCCGCCCTCGAGCGGGCCGAGCGTGCCGTCTCGGCGGAGGTCCTCGACCTAACCACGCTGTCCGGGACGCGGCTCGGCCTGGCGGTCGTCGGCGTCCTCGCCCGCAAGCACGGGCTGACGGTGTCCTTCCGGCCCTCCTCACGCGGCGGCACCGGGGTCGTCGTCATGATCCCGCGCCAGCTCATCACCGCGCCGAGGTCGGTTGTCGCCCCGCCGGCGGTCGCCGACTCCGCGGACACGGTCACCGCCGGGCTGCCCACGGTCGTGCCGTCCAGGCTGCCCGCGCTCCTCTCCCCTGAGGCGAACGCGACGAGCGCGGGGACCACGGGCAAGGTGGGGAGCGCGGCGGGCGCGGCCACGGCGCGAATCGCGGTCGACCCGGTCACCGAGTTCATCTCGCTGCCCCAGCGGACGCCGGAGCACCCCGCGCGGCTCGACGCCAGCCACGCCGCGCGGCTCGACGCCAGCCACCCAGCGCGGCTCGACGCCAGCCACCCCGCGCGGCTCGACGCCAGCCACCCAGCGCGGCTCGACGCCAGCCACGCCGCCGCCTCGGCGCGCGCGGCCGGGGCGGCCCGCGAGGCCCGCGAGGCCGGGGCGGCCCGCGAGGCGACGCCGGACGCGACCACGGTCGCCAGCGCCGTCCCGAGCCCGCCGGCGCTGGCCGCGGACGCCGACGGGAGCACCGACGAGGCGGGCGCTCCGCCGCTGCTGACCCTGCCCAAGCGTGAGCGCGGGCAGTCCCTCGCGGCGAGCGCACGCGCCGCGGCCCTGCTCGCCGCGCCGCCGCGCACCCACCGGCCACGCCGCAACTCCAGCGCGAACTTCGCCGCCTTCCGCCGGGCGATGCGCGCCGCCGGAACCAGCCACGTCCGGCCCGCCGGTCCGGCGCCCGGACGCGCGGGCGCGCTGGTCACGGCAGCCGCCACCGGCACCACGGCCAGCCCGTCGGCAGCCCCCGGAGATGCGGACGTCCCCGATGGCACCGGCGAGCCGGACCAGCAGGACACGTGACCTGCCAGCGCCGCGTCACGACGAACGTCCCGCATGACGACCAGCGCCCTGCATGACGACCAGCACAGCACTGGACGACCTGATTGGAGGCAGGGGCACGACCGGATGGGACCCACCCGCCCGGCGCCCCGCGATCCCGATGAACACCACTGAGCGCGATCTCGACTGGCTGCTGGAAAACCTCCTCGCCCGCACCCCGGGGACCCGCCACGCCCTGGTGCTCTCCAGGGACGGGCTCAAGCTGTGCCGCTCGTCCGGACTGAGCATCGACCAGGCCGACCAACTGTCCGCGATCGCTTCGGGGATCCAGAGCCTCGCGCACGGCGCGTCGATCGAGTTCGGGGACGGCACCGGCGGCGTGCGGCAGTCGATGACCGAGTACCACGGCGGGCTGCTGTTCATCGTCGACGCCGGCCAGGGCGCGCACCTCGCGGTGATCGCCACCGACGACGCCGACGCCGGCATCATCGGCCACAACATGAGCGAGCTCGTCGAACAGATCGGCGAGTACCTGAGCGCGGCGCCACGCGATCCCGTCCAGCCCGCGCTACTGCCATGATCCGTCGGCTCGTCGACAGCGAGGACCCGGACCGCCTCTACACCGTCACCGGCGGCCGCAGCCGGGCCGGAGACACCGCCTTCGACCTCGTCACGCTCGTCACGAGCAGGAGCGAGCCGACGCCCGGGATGCAGTCCGAACACGTCCGGATCCTGCGGGTCTGCCGCGCGCCGACCGCGGTGGTCGAGCTGTCGGCGGACCTGAAGCTGCCGGTGAGCATCGTGAAGATCCTGCTGTCCGATCTGCTCGAGCGGGGCCGGATCTCGGCACGCCACCCCTCGACCCCGAACGACCCCTCGCAACTGCCCGATCCCGCGTTCCTGAAGCAGGTGCTCGTTGGACTCCAGAAGCTCTGAGCCCGCCGCCCGGCCGCCGCTGCAGACCACGGCCCGGGACGGCGTCAAGATCGTGATCGTCGGTGGTTTCGGTGTGGGCAAGACCACGATGGTCCGTTCGGTCAGCGAGATCCGGCCGCTGAGCACGGAGGAGGTGATGACCGAGGCCGGCGTCGGCATCGACGACAACGGCGACGTCCTCGAGAAGAACACGACCACGGTCGCGTTCGACTTCGGACGGATCAGTCTCGACGCCGAGATGGTGCTCTACCTGTTCGGCGCCCCCGGCCAGGAGCGGTTCTGGTTCCTGTGGGAGCGGCTGTTCGCGGGGACGCTCGGGGCGGTGGTGCTCGTCGACACCCGGCGGGTCGCCGACTCGTGGTACGCGATCGACCGGCTCGAGCACCACCGGATGCCCTTCATCGTGGCGCGGAACAACTTCGGCTCCCCCGAGCACTCGCTGGAGGACCTGCGCGAGGCGCTCTCGCTGTCACCCAACGTCCCCGTGATCGACTGCGACGCCCGGGCCCGGTCGTCCAGCAAGGACGTGCTGATCACCCTCGTGCGCCACCTCTGCGAGCTGTCCGCGGCGCGCGAGGAGCGCGAGGCGGAGGCGTCGTGACAACCGCCCGCGAGCCGGCGCGCGAGTCACTCCGCGAGCCGGCCCGTGAGCCGGCCCGCGAGCCGGCCGGCGCGGCGCGGGAGCGGCCGCCCGGCGGCCGGACCCCGCCCTGCCACCTGGGCGAGGCGCAGTTCCAGGGTGGGCCGGCGCGGGCCTACCGCGACCTGCGCCGGGAGCACGGCGCCGTCGCGCCCGTGCTGCTCGACGGCGGCCTGCCGGCCTGGCTGGTCCTCGGCTACCGGGAGCTGCACTACGTCCTGAGCCATCCGGAGATCTTCGCCCATGACCCGCGTCACTGGGCCGGCTGGGACGACGTCCCGCCCGACTGGGCCGCCCTGCCCGGTGTCGGACACCGCCCGTCCGTGCTCCGCGCCGAGGGGGCGGAGCACCGGCGGCGCTACACCGCCATCCAGGACGTCCTCGGCGCGGTGGACCTCTTCGAGCTCCGGGCCCGCGCCGAGGAGATCACCGACGACGTGATCGACGCCTTCGCCGGGCGCGGGGAGACCGATCTGATCGACTCGTTCGCGCACCGGGTGCCCGCCCTGGTCCTGGCGTCGCTGTGCGGGCCGCCCGAGGTCGACACCGCGGGCCTGGTGCACGACCTGATCGTCCTGATCGACGACGGCCCGGACGCGGCCGAGAGCCACCAGCGGGTCCTGGACCGGCTGCGGTGGCTGCTCGCCGACCGGCGCGAGCATCCCGACGACGACATCGTCTCGCGCCTGATCGCCCACCCGGCCGGGCTCGCCGACGAGGAGGTCGTCGAGGACCTCGCCGTGGTGTTCGGGTTCGGCGCACGCGCCGTGGCCGGCTGGATCGGCAACTCGCTGCGCCTGCTGCTCACCGACGGGTCGTTCGCCCTCGACCTGTCCGGCGGACGGCGCAGCGTCATGCAGGCGCTGAACCAGGTCCTGTGGGAGGACACGCCGATGCAGGTCGTCGCCGGGCGGTGGGCGACCCGCAACACCCAGCTCGGCGGGCAGCGCATCGAGGCCGGCGACATGATCGCGCTCGGGCTCGGGGCCGGCAACGCCGATCCGCAGGTCCGCCGCGGCCACGCCCCGGACACCCAGACGGGCCCGGGGACCAGCGCCAACAGCGCCCACCTGTCCTTCGGCCACGGCGAGCACCGCTGCCCGTACCCCGCGCAGGAGATCGCCGAGGTCGTCACCCGGACCGCGGTCGAGGCACTCCTCGACCGCCTGCCCAACATGTGGATCGCCGTCCCGGCCGATGCCCTCGGCTGGCGGCGGACCGCGTGGAACCGCGCTCTGACGGCGTTGCCGGTCCGGTTCAGTCCCGTGTGAGGACCGCGACAGGCCGCACCGCGCGGCACCACGCTGACCCGGAGGCCGGAGACAGCACATGACCCATCCCAACCCCCGCCAGCTCGGCACGTGCGCGAGCGGCATGCCCCGCGCGCTCGGCGCCGTCCGCCAGCTCGGCACGCTGCGCCAGTACGGCGCGTCCTGCCCGGCACCGACCACCCGCCGCGGCGGGCCCGAGGACACCCCGTCCGGCGAGCCCGTGCCCGGACCATCCAGCGGCCCGCCGAGCGGACCGCGCGGCGGGTCGGTGCGCGGCGCGGCGGGCGCCCACCCGCCGGTACGGCCGGATCTCGACGCGCGCTGGCCAGCGCACGCCACCGCCGTCCGGCTACCGGCCGACGGCCCCGGGGACGACCGCGCCGCGTTCTACCGGCGTATCCGCGACGAGCACGGCCCGGTCGCCCCGGTCCTGCTCGAGGGGGACGTCCCGGCCTGGCTGGTGCTCGGCTACCGCGAGGTCGTCTACGTCGCCGGCACCCCGGCCCTGTTCGGCCGGGACTGCCGGATCTGGAACGCCTGGGATCTTGTCCCGCCGGCCTGGCCGCTGCAGTCGGTGGTCGGCCAGCGGCCGTCGCTACGCGCCCTCGACGGGCCCGCCCACGCCCGCCGGCTGGGCGCCGTCGGCGACGTGCTGGGCATGTTCGAGCCGCACGGCCTGCGGGCGCGGGCGGCCAGCGGCGCCGACGCCCTGATCGACGCGATGGCCGGCGATGGCCGCGCCGAGCTCATGACCCAGTACGCCAGCCCGCTGCCGGCGATGGTCGCGGCCGGGATGTGGGGGCTGCCCGACACCGACCTGACCGCGCTCGCCCGGGATCTGACCCTGCTCGTCAGCGGCGGGACGGGGGCCCGCGACGCGCGTCGGCGGGCCCACGCGATGCTCACCCGGGTGGTCCGGCGCCGCCGCGCGCAACCGGGCGACGACGCGGTGTCGGCGCTGCTCACCCATCCGGCCGGCCTGCGCGACGACGAGGTCGTCGAGGACGTCATGGCGACCCTGATCGCCGGCCAGGCGCCGACCGCGGACTGGATCGGGAACACGCTGCGGCTGATGCTGACCGACCCCCGGTTCGCCACCGACCTCGCCGGTGGACGGCTCAGCGCGGGGGACGCGATGGCCGAGGTGCTGTGGGCGGACCCGCCGATCCAGAACCTCGTCGCGCGGTGGGCCCGGCGCGACGTCCGGCTCGGCGGGCGCTGGATCCGCACGGGCGACCTGCTCATCTTTGGCCTGTCGGCCGCGAACTCCGATCCGTGGGCGCGTCCCCAGCCCTCCGGGCGCCCGTCGGGCAACCACGCCCACCTGGCGTTCGGCCACGGCGAGCACCGCTGCCCCTTCCCCGCCCAGATGACGGCCGAGACGATCGCGACCACCGCGATCGAGGTGCTCCTGGACCGCCTCCCCGATCTCGAACTCGCCGTGGAGCCGCGGGACCTGCGCTGGCGCCCGTCGGTGTGGGCACGCGGGGTCGCCGCGCTCCCGGTGCGCTTCACGCCCCCCTGAGCGGCCCCGGCCAGGGCACGTCCGCCCCGCCACCTGTCCCGGGGATCGGCGGGCGCGGCATCCCGACGGCGTCCAGGATCCCGGTCACCTCCGCCAGCACGTCCGCGGCCGGCGCGTCCGCGTCGATGACGACACAGTCGACGCCGGACATCACCTCGTCGTAGCGCGCGCACGCCTCGACGGCCTCCCGCAGGGCCGCGGCCTCGTCCACCCGGCCCGCGGACTCCCGGCCCGCTGAGGCCGACCCCCCCGGCTCCTGCCCCGCTGAAGCCTGTCCCGCCGGCCCATGCCCCGCTGTGGCCTGCCCTGCCGACGCCCGGCGTGCCAGCCGCGCGGCCGCCACCTCGGGCGAGACGCGCAGATAGAGCACGAGGTCGGGAACGGGCACGTACGAGGCGATCTGCAGGTACCACTCGGTGTACTCGCCGAGGTCCCCGCAGTAGACCTCCCAGGTCTGGATCCAGCGGTCGGCCACCACCAGGTCGAACCCCGCCAGGAACTCCTCCAGGTACCGGAACTGGACGGCGGCCTCGATCAGGCGAGCGGCGTGGACGAGATTCGCCGGGACCGCGCCGAGCGGCTCACCGATGGTACTCAGCCGCCGCATCAGGTCCCGGAGCACCGCGTCGGTCTGCGACGCCAGGTGCAGGTGCAGCGCCGCCGGTGCCGCGGTCAGCCGCCGCACCAGGGCGAGCTTGCCCGCTCCGGCCGGGCCTTCGACGGCCAGCAGAGCGTAGGGACGCGCCGGCGCGGCGCCGAAGGTGAAGACGTCGCTGGCCAAGAGCATCCCGACCGGATCGGCTGCCGGCTGCCGCCCGACGCGGAGGCGGACCGGCGCGGCAGAGTTCGTCGACGGCGCACCGAGCTCGATGGGCACCGAACCAGCTGGTGCACCGAGCAGGGAGCGAATCACCGCCGCGGATGGTCCCGCGGCGAGCTGTGCCCGTCCGATTCTGGTACCGGTCGGGCGAACCGGCAATAGCCGGCAGCCGCATTTACGGCGTCGTAACACTCCGGTGGGCCCCGCTCACCCGAGCGGCGGACGCGCCCGCCGCCGGCGATCTACAGTTCGGGCATGAGCCGGAAAGATCCACTGCTTGTGGCCGTGGAGGGTGTCGACGGAGCCGGGAAGACCACGCTCATCCGCGGCCTGGAGACGGTGCTGCGCCCACTGCGCGGAACCCGGCCGGCGCGCGTGTGCGTGGAGATCTTCCGTGCGATCGCCGAGCCCGACGACACCGTCCTGCACCAGGCGGTCATCCCCGGCCCGGTGCGGCGGCTGGCCCACCTGATCGAGCTCTCCGCCCAACTGCGCTACCGCACCGGCCCGGACGGCCGTCCCGACCTGCTGTTCGACCGGTGGATCCAGTCGTCGGAGGTGCACTGCGGCCCCTACGGGGAGCAGCACCGGCCGTGGCTCGAGCACATGGAGGATCTGCTCCCCCGCCCCGACCCGCTGCTGTGGCTGCGCGTACCGCCCTCGCTCGCCTACGAGCGGATGGTCGCCCGCGGCGACCGCCGCACCCGGGCCTTCACCCCGGCGGCGCTGCGCGCCCACCTCGTCGAGCAGGCCGACGGCTACGAGAAGATCATGGCCCAGGCCGACAACGTCGTCGAGCTGGACGGGACGCAGTCCCGGGAGAGGCTGCTCGACCAGGCGGCCTCGGCGATCGAGGCCGTCGCCGCGCGGCGCGAGCAGACCACGCGGGCCGGCGGGGCCGACACCGCCCCGAACGTGCTTCAGGGCCCGTGGGATGTTCCCCACGGGCCCTGAAGATCACTTACCTACGGCCTACTCGCGGCCGAACTGCTCCCGCAGACGCCGCAGCGCCTCCTCGTCGATCGCCGAAGCGGGCTGCTCCGACTGCGACGAGGTGTAGGAGGACGGTGCCGCCGCGGCGGCGTCGGCCTCCTGCGCGGCCCGGATCTGGGCCTGGTGGGCCTCGAACCGGGTCTGGGCCTCCGCGTACTGCCGCTCCCACTCGGCCTGCTGCTCCTCGAAGCCCGGCAGCCACTCGCCGGTCTCGGGGTCGAAGCCCTCGGGGTACACGTAGTTGCCCTGCTCGTCGTACTTGGCTTCCATGCCGTACTGGCTCGGGTCGAACGAGTCGCCCTCAGCGACCAGCGAGGACGCCTCGTTCGCCTGCTTCAGCGAGAGGCTGATCCGGCGCCGGTCGAGGTCGATGTCGATGACCTTGACCAGGATCTCGTCGCCGACATTGACGACCTGCTCGGGGATCTCGACGTGGCGCTCGGCCAGCTCCGAGATGTGCACCAGGCCCTCGATGCCCTCGTCCACGCGGACGAACGCGCCGAACGGCACGAGCTTGGTGACCCGACCGGGTACGACCTGGCCGATCGCGTGCGTCCGGGCGAACTGGCGCCACGGGTCCTCCTGCGTCGCCTTCAGCGACAGGGAGACCCGCTCGCGGTCCAGGTCGACGTCGAGAACCTCGACGGTGACCTCCTGGCCGACCTCGACCACCTCGGACGGGTGGTCGATGTGCTTCCAGGACAGCTCGGACACGTGCACGAGGCCGTCGACGCCACCCAGGTCCACGAAGGCACCGAAGTTGACGATGGAGCTGACCACGCCCTTGCGGATCTGACCCTTGGCGAGCTGGGCGAGGAACTCCGACCGCACCTCGCTCTGGGTCTGCTCCAGCCAGGCGCGGCGGGACAGAACCACGTTGTTGCGGTTCTTGTCCAGCTCGATGATCTTGGCTTCGAGCTCACGGCCCACGTAGGGCTGGAGGTCGCGGACCCGGCGCATCTCCACGAGGGAGGCGGGAAGGAAGCCGCGCAGGCCGATGTCGAGGATGAGACCACCCTTGACGACCTCGATGACGGTGCCGGTGACGACGCCGTCCTCCTCCTTGAGCTTCTCGATCGTGCCCCAGGCGCGCTCGTACTGCGCACGCTTCTTGGACAGGATCAGACGGCCTTCCTTGTCCTCCTTCTGGAGGACGAGGGCCTCGACGTGGTCGCCGACCGTGACGACCTCGTGCGGATCGACATCGTGCTTGATCGAGAGCTCCCGCGACGGGATGACACCCTCGGTCTTGTAACCGATGTCGAGCAGCACCTCGTCGCGGTCCACCTTGACGATGATGCCGTCGACGATGTCGCCGTCGTTGAAGAACTTGATCGTCTTGTCGACCGCGGCGAGGAAATCCTCCGCCGAGCCGATGTCGTTGACCGCAACCTGTGGTGTGGTCGGGCTGTGCGAGGTGGTCACGGTCTCCACGGGTCGTACGTCGGTGGTGCTCGTCAAGGGGTCGGCTCCGACTGGGAATCGTCCAAAGCGCGAGGGCCGGATCGAACCGCCGGGACGGAGGGACAGGCACCGAACGCAAGAACGACACTGTCAGAACCGATAACGACTGCTCGAGTGGATCCGCTCGGTCTGAGACCCACGAACCCTCGTGCAACTCCCAAGTCTAGGGAGCGGTGTCCCACGAGGTCAACGGGAGGGCACACAGACGCGGAGCCAGTCCTGCCGAACCCCTCACCCTGTGGGGCTTTCATAGTACGAAAAGTCACCAGCCATCGTCCCGCCCGCCGTCGAGAATGTGGCCCAGTCGGCTCTCGGCGGCGCCGTCCGGGCCGGGCCCGCCGGGCCCGCCGGCCGGCTCCCGGCCGGGTCGCCGGGCGCGGTCGCCGGCCGGGCGCCGCGGGGCGGGGGTGACCGGCGGCGGCTACGCGGAGCCGCCGGGACCTGGTACCCCACGCTCCCGCGCCCCGCGGCCCGGCTCCGCGCGCGGCCGGGGAGCCGGGCCGGGCGACCGGTCCGCCGCCGGGGCACCCGGGCGCGTGCCGGGTCCGCCGCCGGAGCCGGCACCGGGCGCCCGGCCGGTCCGCAGCGGCATCGTCCGCGCCGACTCGCCGTCGGGGGCACTGTCGGCTCCCTGGTGTCCGCCAGCGGCTCCGTGGTGTCCGCTACCGGACAGTTCCTGGCGCCACCTCTCGTCCACCTGGGACTCCACCGACCAGCGCTCGTCGGTGCCGGCCGGCGCCCCCGCGCCGGCCGGGACCGGCTCGGCGGGCCCCGCCGGCACCGGCCGGGACCGTGCGCGCACCCGCCGGGCCCACTCCCGACCCAGCGTCATGCAGGGCCGTTCCACCAGGAAGTAGGTGATCGTGGAGACCGCACAGGTCAGCACGAGCACCAGCAGGAAGAACGGGGCGAACGCCAGCTCGCCGGCGGCCGTCCCGGTGTGCTCGGCGACCACCTCGATCACGACCGTGTGCCACAGGTAGATCCCGTACGAGATGAGGCCGAGGTAGGCCATCGGGCGGCAGGTCAGCAACCGCCGCACCAGGCCCTGGTCGGGCGGCCCGAACACCGCGGGCAGGATCAGGAAGAAGCCGAACAGGCCGTAGAACAGGTGCCGGCCCATGTCCTGGGTGCGGTCCGGCACGAACAGCGGCTGCAGCGGGAGGTCGACCTGGGTGCTGGCCACCCAGTAGAAGAACGCGGCGATGAGCCAGCAGGCCCCGCCGGACCACCGCCACCGCGCCCACGCCGGCGTCCGCCCGTTCTGGACGTACCAGGCCGACAGGACGGCGATCAGCATCCCCATGGCGAACAGGTCCCACCAGACCGGCAGCCAGACCGTCCAGCCGTCGGCCCACCAGATGTGCGAGCCGATCAGCGCGTAGTGCAGGACCCGGCTGATCACGAAGATCACGGCGAGGGCCACAAGCTCGACCCTGAGCTGGGAGCGGGCCGGGCGGCGCCGGCGGACGAGCAGCCAGGCATAGAACGGGACGGAGATGTAGAAGGCGAACTCCACGTTGAGGGTCCACGCCTGGGTGAGGCCCTGGATCGCCCAGTGCTGCCGGTAGCCCTGCATGAAGAAGGCCGTCTGCAGCAGCCCGGCGAAGCCGTGGACGCCCATCTTGTCGTTGGGCACGACGTTGAGCGCGACCGCCAGCGCCAGCCAGTACAGCGGGATGATCCGCAGCAGCCGGCGGATGTAGAAGCCGGCGGCGTCCGGGGCTCCGCGGCCGCTCAGGTGCGCCACGGCGAACGGGCGGTAGAGCAGGAAGCCCGAGATCAGGAAGAAGACCGCGACGCCGATCTCACCGCGGGCGGTGTAGACGCCGATGGAGTTGCCGGTGGTCAGCCCGCTGTTGAACGACACGTGCACGACCAGGACCAGCAGCGCCGCGATCGCGCGCAGCCCGTCGAAGCCCGCGAACACCACCGGCGCGGACCGGGCCGCCTCCGCCTGTGCGGGCGCGGCCGGTCCCGTGCTCGCCGTGGCCGCGGAGCCCGGCCGGCCCGGCGCCCGGCCACCGCTCCCGCGGTCGAAACCGGCGGTCACCGACCGTGACCACTACTGTCGGCGATGTCTGGCACGGTCGCAAGGTACCAGGCGGTACCCGACGGCTCGGCGGCCCGCGCCACCCCAGCGAGCCGGACGCGATCCCCGAAAACGGTGCCGGAAGGCAGCCGTGTCGTCACTTTACGCGCTCACGCTGGGCCTCAGCGGTGGCCAGGCCCGCCCGGCGACGGCGCAGCGCACCGACGATGGCCGCGATCCCGACCGCCGAGAGCAGGACGACCGCCGGCTCGGCGCACGCCCGGAACCGGGTAGTGCCGTAGACCAGCACCGAGGCCAGCGTGAGTGTGACCGGTACCGCCAGCAGCGGCAGCAGGACGACCCCCCGTCGGCGCAGCACCACCGTGCCGGCGACGGCGGCCAGCTCGAGCGCCCAGAGGCAGACCATGCCGAGCCGGCTCAGCCCCAGCGGGCGCAGCTCCACGCCGTCGAACTCGGTCTGCTGCCACGGCCGGTAGAGGCCCCACGTCCGGCCGGCCCGGGCGGCGGCGACACGGGGCAGCTCTCCGGTGTTGTCACCGATGAACCTGTATGCGGCCTTCCGGTAGTAGACGTCCCGCTCGGACCGTTCCACCGGCGCCTGCTCCAGCGCCTGGATGCAGTCGAACGACCACCACCCCGTGTACTTGCCGAAGTAGCTCGCCTCGCAGTGGGTGACGGCCAGCGTCGAGCCGAGGCCGCTCGAGAGGAACTCGGGCTCCTCGAACCGGGACAGGTTGTAGGCCGTCCAGGGGGCCACCACGGCGACGCTCGTGCCGGCGGCGGCCGCGAGCAGGCCGAGGCGGCGACGCCACGGCAGCGGACGGCTCATCGCGATCAGGGGCACCACGAGCACCAAAGCGAGCAGCGCGAGCTCGGCGCGGGCGAGCATCGCGGCGGCCAGCGCCGCGCCGAGCCAGCAGGCGTCCGCCACGGTCCGCCGGTCCCAGAAGCGGTGGGCCGCGGCGATCAGCAGGGCGCAGGTCAGGATTCCGGTGGTCTCGGACATCACCAGGGCGTCGTTGAGCCACATCCCCGGGTAGAGCGCCGCGATGCCGGCGGCGAGCAGGCCGGTGGCCGGGCCGGCGGCGCGGCGGCCTACCAGGCCGACGACGCCGACCGACACCGCACCGAGCAGACACGAGAAGATCTGGTGCGACAGGAACCCGGTGAAGCCCAGCACGGACGGGATGGCGAGCAGCGCACTCGTCAGTGGTGGGTGCTGCGCGTCCGGGACGTATCTGTCGAAGTACCTCAACTCGAACGGATCGGGCCAGCCGTGCCCGTCCGCGAACAGGTTCGCGGCCTGGTGGTAATAGAAAGGGTCACCGTCGACGACCGCGGGATGCATCCATCCGAACAGGTAGCCGAGGCGGACACCGAGACCGACGGCGACCACCACCAGCAGGCCGATCCACCACGCCCGCCCGGCCGGCGCGAGCCGGGGCGGTGCCGCGGACCGCGCGCCGGGATCCGATGGCCCCTGTGTCGGGGGCTGGCCGGACCCGGCCAGGCGACCCCTGCCGGGGCGCCCTCCGGACCTCGACCATCGGCCCGCGGCCGCCGACCGATGCGCCCCGGGCGGGCGGGGCGTCGGCGCGAGTTGACCCTCATCCGACAGAACGTCCGCGGCACCGTCTGATCGATCCGTCGTAGCCTCGACCACGGAACCCGGCGATCTGGACATACCAGATGAATCGCGCGGAACTGGGGGACCGTCGGGATCACCGGCGGTGACCGACGGTGAGCTGCTGTCAGGCACCCGCGGAAGGTACCAATGCTGGCCCATTGGAGGTATTGCCGAGCCCGACATCTCCGGTCTGGGACTACCACGCGTTTCCCCTGACCGGAACCGCGGATTAGCCTTGCCGATCGGGCCCATGTGCTGCTCCCGGTACGCGAACGGACACGGCACCGTCCGTGCCAGGCCCCGTCCGGCTCGATCCGGTGGCCTGCCGCCACACCTGCGCACCTAACGACATCGGAAGGGGACCGGGCTGAGCCGCCGAGACACCGACACCTACCCGCTGGCTCGCCCCCGCCCCGGTCAGCCGGAGGACGGCCACGCCGCCGAGCGCAACCCGCGGCGCCCCGCCCGGGACCGGCGCAGAGCCGCGGACCGCCGTGCGGAGCCGGACTCCGGCACCGACGCGGCCGGCGGTCCGGGCGCGGCCACGGGCCCAGGTGCCGACATCGATCGTCCTGCCGCAGGCCGACGCGCGGACACGGGCAGTGGCACGGAGTACGACGAGGCCACAGACCATTTGGACGGCCTGTATCTCGACCGGTCCCGGCTCGACGCCGCCTACCAGGACGACGCCTACCCGGACCCCGAGGGCCGCCTGCGCCGGGGCGGCGCGTACAGCGGCGACGAGACCGAGCACATCGAGCGCCGGGCCGCCGCCTCACGCGACCCACGTGAGGCGGCACGCGACGCCGACGATCACACCCGCGTCATCGCCCGCCCCCGCGTCCCAGCCCGTGCCGGGCGAGCCGCCCGCACGGGGAGCCCCGCGGGCGACCGGAGCCCGCGGGGCGGCCACGAGCTCGTCGGGAGCGGCCCGCCGCGCCCGCACGGCGCCGAGCCGGCCGAGGCCCGCCGGGCCGGTTCCCGCCAGCCGGTGGCCGACCCGTCCAGGCGACGCGAGCCAGGCGGGCCGCGCACGCCGCGACAGCCGGGCACGTCACGGCAGACAGGCACGTCACGGCAGCCGGCCGGCGGGCGAGGCGCGGGCGAGGCGGACGACCTCCTCGAAGCGGACGACCTCCTGGAGGCGGACAGGCCCGGTGCCCGCGCCCGCGGCGCCACCGACCCGCATGCGACCGGCCCGCTCGAGACCGGGCGGCCGGACGACGGATCGCCGGAGACCGGGCCGCTCGAGACCGGACCACTCACGGCACCGGTGCTGGCACCATTGGGCCACTCTCCCGCGCTGGACGGCCTGCGCGCCCTCGCCGTCCTCGGGGTGATGGCCTACCACGCGGGCCTGAGCTGGATGCCGGGCGGACTGCTCGGCGTCGACGCCTTCTTCGTCCTCTCCGGATTCCTGATCACCGGCCTGCTCGTGGCCGAGTACCGGACCACCCGGCGCATCGACCTGAAGTCGTTCTGGATCCGCCGCACCCGACGTCTGATGCCGGCACTGCTGACGATGATGCTGGGCGTGGCGGCCTACGCCCGGTTCGTCGCCCAGCCCAGCGAGGTCGAGACACTGCGCGTGGACGCGCTGTCGACCCTCGGGTACGTCGCCAACTGGCGGTTCGCGCTGTCGGACCAGAGCTATTTCGACCACTTCTCCGCCCCGTCCCCGCTGCTGCACACCTGGTCGCTGGCGGTGGAGGAACAGTTCTACGTCCTGTGGCCGCTCGCCGTCTACCTGCTGATGTGGCACAGCGGGCGCACCACGGCGCGGTGGCGCAACCAGCGCCACAAGGCGCAGACCCTGATCCTGACCGTCGCCGTGCTGGGCGCGGAGGCGTCCGCGCTGCTCGGGCTGCTGCTGGTCGTGCTGGGCGCGGACGCCTCCCGCATCTACTACGGCACGGACACCCGCGCGCAGGCGCTGCTGGCCGGCGCCGCACTGGCTGTGTGGCGGATCCAGCGGCGGACACCGCTCACCGAGCGGACGAAGAAGGGCCTGTCCGTCGCCGGCTGCCTCGCCGGGGTGGCGATGCTCACGGTCTGGGCGACCGTCGACGGCGAGAGCCGGGTGCTCTACTCCGGCGGCTTCCTGGGCGTGGCGGTGATCGTGATGCTGCTGATCGCCTCGATCGTCGAGGTGCCCCGCGGGCCGGCCGCGCGGGTGCTGTCGCTCCCGCCGCTACCCACCATCGGCCGGGTCTCCTACGGCCTCTACCTGTGGCACTGGCCGGTCTTCCTGACCGTCACCGCGGCCCGCACGGGGCTGAGCGGCGCGGCGCTGCTGGGCGTGCGCGTGGCCGTCACGGCGGCGATCACCATCGCCTCGTTCCACCTGGTCGAAAACCCGATCAGGCGACGGAAGATCCGTTTCCCCATGCCGCGGGTCACCGTCCCGGCCTCGATCTGCGCGGTCGTCGCCCTGGTGATGGTCGCCACGATCGCGGACCCGTCCGCCGGCCGCGGCGCGGCGGACCTCGAGCAGCTGGCCGCGCGGGCCGCTACCGCGGCACCGCCGACGGCCCGGGCCGAGCCGGTGACGGGCCGACCGCTGCGGGCCGTCCTGGCCGGGGACTCGCTCGCGCTCACCCTCGGCTTCAGCGAGTTCTCCACGTCCGCCGCCCGCGAGGGCCTGGAGATCCACGACGGCTCCCAGCTCGGATGCGGGGTGACCCGCTCGCCGCGCCGCCTCCTCATGGGCGAGGTGAACCTGCCACCTCCGGGGTGCGACCAGTGGCCCACCCGCCTCAGCCGGAAAGTCGACGAGCTCCGTCCCGACCTGGCCATGCTGCTGGTCGGGCGCTGGGAGGTCACCGACCAGGACCTCGAGGGCCGACGGACCCACATCGGTGATCCGGCGTTCGACGCCTATCTCGGGCGCGAGCTCGACCTGGCGATCACCACCCTCTCGGCCCGCGGAGCGAAGGTGGTGCTGCTGACCGCCCCGATGTTCGAGGAGGGTGAGGCGGCGGACGGCAGCATCTACCCGGAAACCCGGGCCGACCGGGTGATCCAGTTCAACAAGCTGCTTCGCCAGGCCGCCGCGCGGCACTCCGCCGTCACCACCGTCATCGATCTCGCCGCGGTACTCAGCCCGGGCAACGAGTACCGCGGTGAGATCGACGGCGTTCGCGTGCGCGACGACGACGGTGTTCACATCAGCAACGGCGGTGGAGCGCGGGCCGGCCAGATGGTGCTACCCGAGCTTCTCAAGCTGGCCCGCCCGGCCACGGCGCGTGGTGCCGACGGGCCGGCCCCGGCACCCGAGTGACCCGGCCGCTTTACCTGACGCTAACCTTCCGCAGCAGTACTCCACGGGCCACAGGAGGATGATCGTGCCTCGCGCGCTGATTACGGGAATCACCGGCCAGGACGGGTTGTATCTGGGGGAGTTGCTGGTTGGGCGGGGTTATGAGGTGTTCGGGCTGGTGCGCGGGCAGTCGAACCCGAAGGTGGCGACCGTGGAGCGGCTGGTGCCGGGGGTCGTGTTGTTGGAGGGTGATCTGACGGATCTTCCGTCGTTGATCGGCGCGGTGGAGATCTCCCAGCCCGACGAGGTGTACAACCTGGGCGCGATCTCGTTCGTCGGACTCTCCTGGAAGCAGGCGGAGCTGACCGGGGAGACGACGGGTATGGGGGTGCTGCGGGTTCTGGAGGCGCTGCGGATCGCGGGCGGTAACGACCTGTCCCGGGTGCGGTTCTACCAGGCGTCCTCGTCGGAGATGTTCGGAAAGGTGCGGGAGACGCCGCAGCGGGAGACGACGCCGTTTCATCCGCGTTCCCCGTACGGGGTGGCGAAGACGTTCGGGCATTACCTGACGGTGAATTACCGCGAGTCGTACGGGTTGTTCGCGTGTTCGGGGATGTTGTTCAATCACGAGTCGCCGCGGCGGGGAATCGAGTTCGTGACGCGGAAGATCTCGCGGGCGGTGGCGCGGATTTCACTCGGTCTGCAGGACTCGGTGTCCCTGGGGAATCTGGAGTCGCGGCGCGACTGGGGTTTCGCGGGGGACTACGTGGACGCGATGTGGCGGATGCTCCAGCAGGACACCCCGGACGACTTCGTGGTGGCGACCGGCGAGACCCACAGCATTCGTGAGTTGTTGGACGTCGCCTTCGCCCGGGTGGGCATCGAGGACTGGTCCGGCTACGTCCGCTCCGACCCGCGGTTCTTCCGCCCGGCCGAGGTGGATGTCCTCGTGGGCGACGCGTCGAAGGCTCGTGAGGTGCTGGGGTGGAAGCCGCGGGTCGGCTTCCACGAGCTGGTGGAGATGATGGTCGACGCCGACCTCGCCACCGAGGCCGCTGCGGCGGACAGACACTGACCAACCGGTGACCGACGTTCCCCGGGTGCCCGCCACCGAGCCCGCACGACTGGCGCGGGCCGCACCACCCGCGCCGAGACCTGGCGCGGGTGAATACACACCCGGGCGCATGTCACGCCGTGTGATGGGGAGGGTACGCGCGTGCGCGACTCCGGGGGACAACCGATGAACCAAGGTCCAGCCACCGAGTCTCTTCCCCCGCAGGTGCGCGGGCGGCACCGTTCGGGCCGGCGGGATTCCTCGCCGGCCCCGTCCCAGCCGCTCGGGTCGGCGCAGGTAGCGGGCCAGGGGCTGCAGGAGGAGCCGCCGCCCGGCACGCGGGGAGTGCCCGGTCCGGCGATGATTCCCGGGCAGGCGACACAGCCGCGTCGGCAGCACCCGAGCCTCGCGGCCTTCCCCGGGCTCGCCGGCCTCGCGCCCGAGCGGCTGCGCGGCCAGAGCGACCGGATCCGGGCGGCCATGCGGGGCGCGATCCCCCTCGCCCTCGCCGGGCTGATCGCCAACGCGGCCAACCTCGGGGTCACCCTGGTCATCGCGCGGGCCATGAGCACCCGCTCCTACGGCGCCGTCGCGCAGCTTTTCGCGATCTTCTTCGTCGTCTCGATGCCGGGCAGCGCCCTGCTCGTCGGCGTCGTCCGGCGGATCACGAACTGGCAGCACACCGGCCAGGCCGACCTGATCGACGAGTGGATCGGCCGGGTCCGCCGGGCCGGGGTCGTCCTCGTCCTCTCCGTCGCCGTCCTGGCGATCATCGCGCGCGGGTTCGTCGCCCGCGAGCTCTCGCTGCCCGGAGCCGGCGGGGTCGCCGAGATCATCATCGCCGGAGCGGCCTGGTGCCTGCTGTGCGTCGACCGCGGGCTGATGCAGTGCGGGCGGCTTTACCCGTCGCTCGCCACGAACCTGCTGGTGGACGCGGCGGTCAAGAGCGGCTCGACGATCGCGCTGGTCCTGGCCGGACTGGACGAGGCCGGCGCGGCCATCGCCGTGCTGCTCGGGGTACTCGCCGCACTCGCGCACACCCGTTACAGCCTGCGCCGGCACCCGTCGGCGATCATGCAGGCCGACCCGACCCGCCCCCAGGCCCAGGCGCCGCCGGCCCCCGCCCAGCTCCCGGCCCCCACCCAGCTCCCGGCACCGCCGGCCCGCCAGCGCCGGCTCACCGGCGGCCGGTTGGGATCGCATCCGGCGGCGGGGCGTGGCGACGCCGACACCGGGGCGACGACGCTGCCGCTGCCGGTCGCCGGGCCGGCGGCCACCGCGGAGCCGCGGCGGCTCGCCATCGAGGTCGGCGCCGCGCTGGTGACACTGGCGTTCCTCGGTGTGCTGCAGAACATCGATGTGCTGCTGCAGGGCCGGCTCGCCCCGGACGAGTCGGGCTCCTACGCGGCCGTCTCCGTGGCGGCGAAGGTGATCGTGCTGGCCGCGATCGTCCTGGCCGGGTTCCTCCTGCCCGAGGCCGCGGACCGCAACCATCTCGGGCAGCATGCGCTGCATCAGCTCGGTGCGACGCTGGCGATACTCGCGGTGCCCGCGGTGGGGCTGCTCACCGTAGCGGCGATCGCACCCGACACACTGCTGTCGCTGGCTTTCGGGCCGCGTTTCACCAGTGCCTCCGGCGCTCTCCTCCCGCTGGCCGGAGCTATGACCTGTCTCGGAGCGACCGTGTTGTTCTCCCACTATCTGCTGGCTCTCGGCAAGCGTGCCGTGCTGGCCGTGCTCGCCGTCGCGACCGGCACCGCCGTCGCCCTCATGGCCTGGGCGCAGGGCTCCCCCGTGTCGACCGCGCGGGCGAACTTCGGCTGCCAGGCCGTGCTCGCCGTCGTCACCGGGCTGATGGTGCTCGCCGCCGCCCGCCGGACGGCCCGCGCGTGAGCACGCTGCCGGAGGGCTCGCTGCGCCCCACGACCATTCCGCCGCTGCCGGCACCGCCGTCCGCCGCCGGGCAGGTGCCCCTCGTCGGCACCGGGATGCCCGGGCTGACCGAGCAGTTCGTCCCGTCGGCGACGTCCGAGCAGCTGCTGGCCGGCCTCGCCGACACGCTGCCCGCCCAGCCCACGCTGGCGGAGCTCGTCGAGACCTCGGGGATGCGCCGCATCCACATGCTGGCCTGGCGGGATCTGGACGACCCCGAAGCGGGCGGCTCCGAACTGCACGCCGACAAGGTCGCCGAGCGGTGGGCCGCCGCCGGCGTCGACGTCAGCCTGCGCACCGCCGAAGCACCCGGCCACCCCGAGACCACGCGGCGCAACGGCTACCAGATCGTCCGCAAGGCCGGCCGGTACTCGGTGTTCCCGCGGACGGCGACGTCCGGCGCGCTGGGCCGCACCGGCCCGTGGGACGGCCTGGTCGAGATCTGGAACGGGATGCCGTTCTTCTCCCCCGTCTGGGCGCGCTGCCCGCGGGTGGTGTTCCTGCACCACGTCCACGGCGCGATGTGGCGGATGGTGCTCTCCCCCAAGCTGGCCCAGGTCGGCGAGACCATCGAGTTCAAGGTGGCGCCGCCGCTGTACCGGCGCACCCGGATCCTCACCCTCTCCCAGTCGTCCCGGGACGAGATCATCGAGCTGCTGGGCCTGCCGGCCGGCAACATCTCGGTGATCCCCCCGGGCATCGATCCCTCGTTCAGCCCCGCCGGGGAGCGCTCCCCGCGCCCGCTGGTGCTCGCCGTCGGCCGGCTGGTGCCGGTGAAGCGGTTCGACGTGCTGATCGACTCGCTGATCCGGGCGCACGACGAGCACCCCGCGATGGAGGCCGTGATCGTCGGCGAGGGCTACGAGCGCCCGGCGCTCGAGGCGCGCATCGCCGCGGCGGGCGCGGGCGACTGGCTGCGGCTGGTCGGCCGGGTGGACGACGCGGGTCTTCTCGACCTCTACCGGCGTGCCTGGGTGCTCACCTCGGCCTCCGCCAGAGAGGGTTGGGGCATGACGATCACCGAGGCGGCCGCCTGCGGGACGCCGTCCGTCGCGACGAAGATCGCCGGGCACACCGACGCCGTCGCGGACGGCGTGTCCGGCCTGCTGGTCGAGGACCCGAACGACCTGGGCAAGACCCTGGCCGGCGTGCTGTCCGACCACGAGCTGCGGGCCCGGCTCTCCGCCGGCGCGCTCGCGCACGCGGCGACGTTCACCTGGGAGCACACCGCCCGCTCGACCTACCTCGCGCTGGTCAACGAGGCCGCCCGCCGCCGGCTCGTCCGCCGCCCCGCCCCGAGCTCGCGCTCGGGCGCGCCCCGGTGACCTTGACCGCTCCGGCGTCCGGAGCCGCCCATCCCGACGGGCCGGCCCCGGGCGCCACGACGGGCCCCGGCGGCGCGCCGCCCTCCGATCACCCGCGCCGGCAGGGGCGGCTCGGCCGGGTCCGCCGGCTGCTGCCGTCCTGGCCCGCGCTGGTACTCGCCGCGCTGGCCTACATCCCGCTGCTGGCGACGGCGCCGGGGCGGATCGGCGCCGACACGAAGGCGTACCTCTACCTCGACCCGGGCCGGATGCTGGCCCGCGCGGTGTCGATGTGGGACCCCGACGTCGGCATGGGGACCGTCACCCACCAGAACATCGGCTACCTGTTCCCGCAGGGCGCGTTCTACTGGCTCGCCCAGCTCGCCGGGCTGCCCGACTGGGTGGCGCAGCGGCTGTGGACGGGCTCGATCCTGTTCGGCGCGGGCGCCGGCGTGCTGTTCCTGCTGCGCACGTTCGGCTGGGCGAACCGCTACGCGTTCATCGCGGCCCTCGGGTACATGCTCACCCCGTACACGCTGGAGTACGAGGCGCGGATCTCGGCCATCCTGCTGCCGTACGCGGGCCTGGGCTGGCTGATCGGCATCACCGTGCGGGGGCTGCGCGAAGCCGGCGCGGACGACCGCTCCCGCGCCGCGGACACCCCGCGACTGGTGCGCTGGCGCTCGGGCTGGCGCTGGCCGGCGGCGTTCGCGCTGATGGTCACCCTGATCGGCAGCATCAACGCGTCCAGCCTGATCTTCATCCTGTTCGCGCCGCTGCTGTGGGTGCCGTTCGCGGTGTGGGGCACCCGGGAGGTCCGTCTCGGCACCGCCCTGACGCTGTGCGGGCGGGCGGTGGCGCTGGTCGTCGTGACGTCCGCCTGGTGGATGGCCGGTCTGTACACCCAGGCCGGCTACGGGCTGAACGTGCTCGCCTTCACCGAGACGGTGAAGACCGTGGCGAGCAGCTCGCAGGCGTCCGAGGTGCTGCGCGGCCTGGGCAACTGGTTCTTCTACGGCGAGGACGCGCTCGGCCTGTGGATCGGCCCGGCCAAGGACTACACCGGCAGCCTGGTGATCATCACGATCAGCTTCGCGGTGCCGATCCTGGCCCTGGTCGCCGCGTCCTGCCTGCGGTGGGGCCAGCGCGCGTACTTCGTGGCGCTGATCGCGCTGGGCACGACGATCGCGGTCGGCGTGTACCCGTACGACCACCCGTCCCCGCTGGGCCGGGTGTTCCGCGACTTCGCCGAGGGCTCCACCGCGGGCCTGGCGCTGCGGTCGCTGCCGCGTGCCGTCCCGATGGTCGTCCTGGGGCTGTCGGTGCTGCTCGCCGGTGGGCTCGCCGTCCTGGACCAGCGGTACGCGGCCCGCCGCGTACAGGCCCGGGCCGGCACGTCGTCCGCGACCGATACCCCGCGGCCCACGGCCGGTGCTCTACGGCTGCGCGGGCGCGCGGTGCCGACGCTGGCGTTCGGCGGGGTGGCGCTGCTGCTCGTGCTGAACATGTCACCGCTGTTCCGCGGGCACTTCATCGAGCCGCTGCTGGACCGGCCCGAGGACATCCCCGGCTACGAGCAGGAGCTCGCCAGCGCGCTGGACGCCGTCGCCCCCGACGCCACCGGGGAGCAGACCCGGGTGCTGGAGCTGCCCGGCGCCGACTTCGCGCACTACCGCTGGGGCACGACGCTCGACCCGGTCATGTCCGGGCTGATGGACCGGCCGTCCGTGGTCCGCGAACTCATCCCCTACGGCGACGCCGGCTCCGTGGACCTGCTGCGCTCGCTGGACCGGCGGATACAGGAGGGCGTGCTCGACCCGGCCTCGATCCCCGACATCGCCCGGCTGATGAGCGCCGGGGACGTCGTGCTGCGCAGCAACCTGGCCTACGAGCGGTTCCGGACCCCGCGCCCGCGCGCGACCTGGGACCTCGTGGCCAACCAGCGCCCCGCCGGGCTGGCCGAGCCGCGCACGTTCGGGCCTCCGGTGCTGGAGGACCCGGGCATCCCCTACACCGACGAGATCACCCTGGGCACCAACGCCGACGTCATCGACCCGCCGGCCCTCGCCGACTTCCCCGTCGACGACCCGCACCCGATCGTGCGTGCCGAGCGCACCGACGCCCCGCTGCTGGTCAGCGGCAACGGGGAGGCCCTCGTCGACGCGGCGGCCACCGGCCAGCTCGACGCGGTGCTCAACGACGGCCGCACCATCCTCTACGCCGGTGACCTCGCCAGCGACCCGCAGCGGCTGCGCCAGGCCCTGGACGACGGCGCCGAGCTGCTGGTCAGCGACACCAACCGGCTGCGCGCCGAGCGCTGGACGGGCATCCGGGAGAACTTCGGCTACGTCGAGCAGCCCGGCGTCACCCCGCTGGCGAAGGACGCCAACGACAACCGGCTGGTGCTCTTCCCCGACGCCGGCCACTCGTCGCAGACCGTCGCCCAGATGCACGCACCGGGCTCGGAGGCCCAGGTCGCGGACGTGCGGGCCACCGACTACGGCAACACCTTCTCCTACGGGGTCTCCGACCGCCCGGTGCTCGGCATCGACGGCAGCCTGGACTCGGCCTGGCGGGTCGGCGCGTTCACCGACCCGGCGGGCGCCGCCTGGCAGGTCGACCTGGCGAAGCCGACGACCACCGACCACATCCGCGTCGTCCAGCCGCTCAACGGCCCGCGCAACCGGTGGATCACCAGGGCGACCCTGACCTTCGACGGCGGCTCTCCGGTCACCGTCGACCTGCGGGACTCCTCCCGCACCCAGGCCGGCCAGACGATCACCTTCCCGTCCCGGACGTTCACCACGCTGCACATCCACGTGGACGCCACGAACTTCGGCGTGCGGCGCACCTACGACGGGCTGTCCGCAGTCGGCTTCGCCGAGGTGGAGATCCCCGGCACCGACGGGAAGCCGCTGACCGCGGAGGAGGTGCTGCGCCTGCCCACCGACACCCTCGACGCCGCCGGCGCCTCCTCCCTCGACCACCGGCTGAGCCTGCAGATGTCCCGCGACCGGGCGAACCCCGCCGAGCCGTTCCGCCGCGACCCCGAGCCGACGATGGCACGCTCGTTCACGCTGCCCACGGCGCGCACGTTCGCGCTCACCGGCACCGCCCGGCTCTCCGCCTACGCCTCCGACCAGCTCGTGGACGCGACCCTCGGCCGGGCCGGAGCCGCGCCGACGGTCACCTCCTCCGGCCGGCTGCCCGGCGCGCTCGCCGCACGCGGGTCGAGCGCGTTCGACGGCGACACCACCACGGCGTGGAGCCCCGGCATCGGCGGCCAGATCGGCTCCTGGCTCCAGGTGACCTCGCCGACCCCGGTCACGTTCTCCTCGATGAACCTCGCCCTCGTCGCCGACGGGCGGCACTCCGTACCCACGAAGATCGGCATCATGGTGGACGGACGTCGGGTCGGCGCGGTCGCCGTCCCACCGGTCGCCGACACGCCGGTCAGCTCGCAGACCCGCAACGCCGCCCAGAACGTCAGCCTCACCTTCCCCGCGGTCACCGGCAGCACCATCCGGCTGGTCGTGGACGACGTCCGCACCGTCACCAGCATCGACACGATCAGCGGCGCGGTGATGGACCTGCCGGTCGGCATCGCCGAGGTCGCCGTACCGGGCCTGGACGGCACCGCCGGCGGAACGGGCCGCGGCTCGGCCGCGACCACCGCCCCCGGAACCGCCGGCTCACCCGCCACCGCCACGGCCACCGGTGCCGACACCGGCGCTGTCACCGGAGCCGCGGCCGGCCTGACGATCACCGCGGTTCCCGGGACCACCGGAACGGCGGCGACCGGTACCGCGGACATTCCCGCCCCCTGCCGCACCGACCTGCTGACCATCGACGGCGCACCGGTCGGGATCCAGGTCACCGGAAGCATCAAGGACGCCGCCGGCCGCGCCGGACTGACGGTGCGGGCCTGCGGGACACCGGTCACCCTCAACGCGGGTGACCACGTGGTGCGCACCTCCAACGGCGCGCTGACCGGGATCGACGTCGACCGGCTGCTGCTGGCCTCCGCCGCCGGCGGCGGAGCCTGGCTCGACGCCACCGGCAGCGGCACGGACGCCACCGCCGGTGCGACCACCGGGGCGGGCACCGGGACTGCCGCCGTTCCGGGCGGGACCGCACCGACCGTGAAGGTCGAGGCGACCAGCGACACCTCGTTCCGCGTGGATGTCAGCGCCGCGACCCCGGGCAAACCGTTCTGGCTCGTGCTGGGCGAAAGCCGCTCCCCCGGCTGGACGGCCCGCGTCAACGGCCAGGACCTCGGCGAATCCCACCTGGTCGACGGATACGCGAACGGCTGGCGGATCGACCCGAGCGCCGGGAGCTTCACCGTCCTCCTCGACTGGGCACCGCAGCACGTCGTCGGCATCGCGCTGAAACTGTCGGTGGTGACGGGCATCCTGAGCCTGGCGATCCTGCTGGTCGGGGCGTACCAGCGCCACCGCGGCCGGAGCTGGCGCCATCTCGTCGGCTACCAGTACATCCCCGCGGGCACCGGCACCGGCGGAGTCGCCCGAGCGGGCACCGCGGGTCCAGGCCGGGCTGATCTGCCGACGGCGGATCCCTGGCGGGCCGGGCCGGGCCCGGCCCTCCGGGTGTCGGGCCGGTCGACGCTGCTCACGGCCCTGGCCACCGGGGCGGCGAGCGTGGTGCTGGTCGCCCCGCTGGCGGGACTCGTGGTTGCCGTGCTGACCGCCGCCGCGCTGCGGATCCCCCGCGCCCGGCCGCTGCTGCGCGTCGCCCCCGCCGCGTGCCTGGCTCTCAGCGCGCTCTACATCCTCCAGGTGCAGGCCCGGCACGACCTGCCAGCCAACGGCTCCTGGGTGGCCGCGTTCGACCGAGTCGCCATGATCTCCTGGCTCACGGTTCTCCTCCTGGCCGCCGACATGATCGTCTCGCTGGTCCGCGCCCGCGCCGCTGCCCGGATCGCCTCGGGCACCACCCCCGGGACCCCCACCGCTCCCGCCGCACAGGGCTCCCCGTCCGAGCTGTGACCGACGGGCTCTAGGGCCTGTTCTGGGTTCGGATCATGGGGTTGGCAGGGTGCGTAGCCAGAGGATGGATCCGCGTAGGTGGAGTCCTGCGGTGTAGCTTTCGGGTGTCTTGTCG
>NZ_SJXI01000033.1:0-65383 GCF_004337455.1 Parafrankia sp. BMG5.11
CCACCGGCTCGCCCGCGGTACCCCTGTCCCACGCTGGACCCCCAGGAAGGCCACGGAGAGTTAATAGCCATCAAGATTCAGGACAGGTACTCAGACAGCCATGACAGCGCCGAGCGCCGTCCCCGCGCACGCACCTCCCGTTTCCCGACCTGGAGGAGGCGGCCGGCGAAATAACACCGGAGAGAAAGGCCGCCCGGGGCATTCCTCGAGCGGCCATCTCCCCGTGCCCGTGTACCGGGTGCTGGTTCACCGCGCCGGATTTCCGGGTGCCACGTGCGCCGTCCTCGACAGGCATGCAGGCCTCACCACCCTTTTCCTACCGCCGGGCCGGCGCTCGTACGCCCCCACCCGTCAGCAAAGGGAGATCGCAATGACAACATCACCCCCGACCGGCGGCGACGTCGAGACCATCCTTCTCGGTAGCGCCGTCCTGACGATCGACCGGTCCGCCGCCCGCCCGGCGGAGCACGACCACGGCGTGGAGACCCTCGCGGGCCTGCGGACCGCTGACGGGCACGACGCCGGCCGCCTGGTCCTGCTCTACCCGAGGCGGGTCCTGATGCGGATCGACGCGGACAAGGCGCCCCACCGACTGACCCCGGCCGACTATCAGCAGGTGGCCGTGTGCTTCCCCGCGCCTCGGTTCCGGGTCGCCATCGAAGGGCTGGGTGACTACCAGATCCGTGACTACGCCACGCCCTCCCCGTCCGCCACCTACACCGCCTGCACGGCCTACTACGGCAGCCCCCGGCAGGCATGGCAGCGGGCGCAGGCCGACTGCGCCCGGCTGAACTCCGGCGACCTGACCCCGGATCCGGCCTGGTACCCGCCCCCCACCCGCCCGGCACCCACCCTGCCCTGGACGCGGTTCCGGCGACACCGACCGGCCCGCCCGCCACACACACCCCGCACACCGGCCACCCCGCGCCCAAACACCGGCACCGGCACCGGCACCGGCTTCGGCGGAGCGGATGACGCCGGGGCCGTCACGTCGGGGGTGCGGGTCGCCGTCACCGCGCCTGCGGCCACGCCGACCCCCGCCGGGTCCGCGGGAAGGCCTGGCCATGAAGCCGGCGGCACGAGCACCCCACCAGCTTTCGTGTCCGACGAACCGGAAAGAAGGGCACCCCAGGCACACGTCCGATCTGTTGGCGGAGGTGAGCGGCGACGAGAACCTGGCCGATGTCGTGGCCCGGTACACCCACGTCCGGCAGACCGTCCATGACCTGATGCTCGCCGACCTGCCCCACGCGCTGGGCAGGTCACGTGAGGGAGTCGACGACGACAGCTTCGTGGACTCCACCGAGCTTGACTCGCTGTTCAGTCAGGTGGGCGACCTGCTCCGCGAACGCGAGGAACTCCTCGACTCCCTGCGCGCCGCCGGCGTCACCATCGCCAACGCCCGCATCGCCGCGGGCGGATAACCGCCACGCCGCACCCAGCGCGTCCCCCAGGGTCGAACCGTACCTGTCTTCCACGTCTCGCCTGGCGCGGACCGGCGGGTCCCACCGCCCGGCACCGCCGCAGAAGAACTCTAAAGCACAGCCCTTCCCGGGGCGTGTTCTCGATACACATTCGAACACCCGAAGTGAAAGCCGCCGCGGTAGGACCAAAGAATCCTCGAACGCGCACCTTTCATGTTCCCGAAATGGGATGCGAAATTTGTTTACCGCGCCGGCATATCGAGCTACGATTCCATCGCGCGCCGCTATCCGATCGTTCGGTCCGATACGCGCGGCGCGTATTCCGATAGTCCCCGGCGTGCGCCGGGGTACCGGAAAACCACCACCCACCGTGAAACGGAGCTTCCCGATGCATGTTTCCGATGTCACCAGCCGTGTCCTGACCCAGCTACGCGACGCCGGCGGCCATCCCGACAACCCGACCCTCAACGCCGCCGATCTGGTCCCGTTCTTCCCGGACGGGTGCCCGGAGGCGGCGCCCACGGACTGGCCGCTCGACACGGTCGACTACGACGGTCCTCACGCGAGCACGATCTGCCCCGGCTGTGTCGCGTCGTGGCGCGCGGACCACCTGGTGTCCCAGCCGCGCACGGTCCCGGCCGGCACGCCGCTGAGCCTGCATTTCCCGTGGGCCGCGCTCCAGCCGGCGCCCGCCACACCTGAGGGAGCCTCCCGCCCCGTTGACACCGACCCGCGGCCGGTCGACGCGTCCGTCTGACCGTGCCCGCCCCGGGGGTGGTGCGCCCGAACGCCGGGTGCACCACCCCCGGGGTGATCCCCCCTGTTCCGCCTCCTCATGAAAGGCGCTGTCATGCCTGTTTCGCCCGCCGAGCGCTGCGCCCGCGCGGTACTGACCCTGTTTCCTCGCGACATCGCCCTACACGCCGGCGGCGCCGAGGCTGGCGTGCGGGACCTTCGCACCCGACTGGACATCGATCCCGACGACCTGCTCGCCGCCCATACGGCCGCCGGCTGGCGGCTGCTGTGCCCCGGGGACGACGAATGGCCCACCGCCCTCACTCGGTCCGGGCTCGCCCCGGTGGCCCTCTGGGCGCGCGGCAACGGCCACCTCACCCGTCTCACAGCCCGGTCCGTCGCGGTCACCGGTACCCGCGCGCCGAGCCCGCACGGCGCGCGCCACACCGGCCTGCTCGCGCACGGCGTCGTCACGGCCACACCACCGGTCACCGTGATGGCGACGGCGGGGTCGGGGGTCGGGGTGCAGGCCTTGGCCGCCGCGGCGCCCGACGGACCCACCGTGGCCGTCCTGGCACCGACCTCTCTGTCCCGTCACCCCGGGCTCCTCGAGATGGTCATGGCCCATGGCGTCGCGCTGAGCGACGCTCCACCGCTGGGGCCCTCGGCGCACGATGCACCGCAGCGTCGCCTGGTCATGCGCACGGCGCTACTCGCGGCGCTGGCGTCGGCGTTGCTGGTCGTCGAGGCGGAGGAGACCGGCTCGGTGATGGATGCCGCGCGGGTCGCCCACCGTCAGGGCCGCATGGTGATGGCGGTACCCCCCGAGGAGCACGCCGATCTGCGCCGCTACAGCGGCTGTGGCCAGCTTCTACGCGGCGCCGTCGCCATCCCCGTCACCACGGCCACCGCCATCACCAGCCACCTGCCCGCAGCCTGACGCGGCGCGTCCGCCGTACCCCCGGCCCCCGGTCCGTCGTCGCGGACCGGGGGCCAGCCGGCCCCGTAGCCGGCGCTGCAGGACCAACCCCAGGCCACCACCGGGCCCCCCACGGGAGGGCCGGCGAGGTCATCCCGTCCGTCACCTGAAGGGACCTCGGCCGATGCCGATATCTCTCGAGCGCCGTGCCCGCGCCGCGCTGACCCTGCTTCCCCCCGACCGGGTTCGTGACACCGCCGTACACACCGGCGGCGCCGACGCCGTACGGCGGCCCCTGTCCGCCGGGTCGGACGTCGACCCCGACGACCTGCTCGCCGCCCATACGGCCGCCGGCTGGCGGCTGCTCTGCCCGGGGGACGATGAATGGCCCGCCGCCCTCGCCCCGGCGCGGGGCATGCCGATCGCCCTGTGGGCGCGCGGCGACGGCCACCTGGCTGCCCTGACGGCCCGGTCGGTCACCGTCACCGGCACCCGTAGCCCGAGCGCGCATGGTGTGGACCACGCCCGGCGCCTCACCTGCGGGCTGGTCACGGCCGCACCCCCGGTCACCGTGACCGCGGCCGTGTCGGCGGGGATCGGACTCCGGGCGTTGGTCGGCGCCGCACCCCATGGCCCGACGATCGCCCTGCTCACCTCGTCGGCGCCCGCCTGCCTCGCCCGCTACGGCTCGCTTCTCGGCGTGGTAGCCAGCCGAGGTGTCGTGCTCAGCGTCACCCCGCCGCTGGCACCGGCGCCGCCCGGCACCGGGGAGCCGGGCCGCCGGCTCGCCACACGGATGACGCTGCTCGGCGCGTTGAGCCCGGCGCTGCTGGTCGTCGAAGCGGAAACAGCGGGGCAGGCGATGACGCTCGCACGGGCCGCCCACGGCCGGGGCCGGCTCGTGATGGCGGTCCCGGCCGGTCATCGGCTGACCGCCCGCCACCATGGAGGCTGCCACCAGCTTCTGCACGGCGGCCTCGCCATCCCCGCCGTCACCGTGGACGACATCACCGCACGGCTACCCACCGGCTAGCCTCGGGCGGGACGGCCCGCCCCTCGCCGATGGCCCGCCTCCCCGGAACCCGGGGAGGCGGGCCATCGGCGTGGACGTGAGGCGTCAGCGGCGGGGCCGGTGGTCGCAGACCTTGTCGTAAGTGAGCCGCCAGGTCTCCCCTTCCAGGTCCCAGTGGGGGATCGTCAGGGAACGGGCGTTGACGCGCAGAATTGTGTGCCAGCCCCCCAACGACGCCTTCACCACGTCGCCGGCCTGGAAGTCGCCGGGCCGCCAGACCTTCACCCCGGCGGCTTCCTCCTCGGCGACGTACCGGGTCCAGTAGTCGATCTCGGCGGCGCGCTGGAGGAGGTCCGCCTCGATGCGGGCCTTCCAGCGGGGGTGCGGGGCGGGGCCGCCGTCGGCGGCCCGGCGTTCCGCTGCGCGCAGGGCGCGGGTGTCCACACGCTGCGCCGCTTCCAGGGTCTTGAGGCGGCGCAGCGCAGCCGGGACGTCGAGGCGGCTTTGCGCGTAGCGGGCCGCGGCGGCGGCTTTATCCGCGTGGTAGCCGGCGGTGGCGGTGGCATCCGTGGCGGCGTCGTCGTGCCGGTCGGCGCGCGCCAGATCGCGCCGGTGGCCGGGTGCGGAGTGGTGACCGGGCAGGACAGGCTGCCCCAGCGGGATGGCGCCGCGCAGCGCGTCGGCGGCGTTGCGCCGGGCGTCGGCGCGGGCTGTCGCACGGCCGGCGGCGTCGGTGTGGTGGGTGGCGCGGTCGTCGGCCCGCCCGATCCGGGCCGCTTCCCACGTGGCGATGTCGGTGATCGGTGTGTCGTCGATGCTGACCGTGACGGGGAAGCCGGCGGCGCGCAGCGCGCCGGCCAGCTCGTTGATCCGGAAGGTGTCCGCGGCGCGGCCTCGGCTGCCACGCAGGTACCAGGAGCCTTCCTCGCCGATGAGGTCGGACCAGCGGACCCGATACCGGGTGAAGATCGGCGACAGGACCCGACGGTCCTCCCGGCGGATGCCGTCCAGCAGCGTGCCGGTTTCCCGGTCGTGGCGGATCGCCAGCGGCGCCCGTGCGGCGTCGTCGGGTGGGGGCGCGGTCTCGTGCATGGGGCGTGGCCTTTCCCGGCGGGGGTGGATGTCGGCGGGGGTGGGTGTCACCGCGGGCCTGGCGGGGGTGGGGCGTCGCCGGGCTGGTGGCAATTGGGGGTGAGGGCGGGGCGCAGGTCGTCGCCGCTGGTGGCGATGCGGGCGGCGCCGTCACGCAGGAGGGTGAGCGGACCGGCGCTGAGTGGGCTGGTGATCGGCCCTGGCACGGCGAAGACGGGCCGGCGTAGGCGGAAGTGGGCGGCGAACGCGACCGCGAGCGGCACCTCGTCGTTCGCGCCAGCCTCGATCAACAAGGTGGCGGGGGCGAGGGCGGCGAGCAGGTCGATGCGGGCCCGGACCCGCTGCGGGATGGTGAGGGCGCCGGGGGCAGTCGGGCTGACCACCGCGCCGCGGGCCGCGACCGCGCCCAGCAGCGTGCCGGGGGCCGTGACATCGCGCAGCAGGTGGCGGTCGTGGGTGTCGATGCGGGTGGGGGTGTCGAGGACGGCGACGGCGGTATGCGCGCGGGCGGCGGAGGCGAGCGCGGCGGTCTGCGCGATGCTCTCGCCGGCGAAGGCGACGATCGTGACAGCGCCGCCCGGGGCAGGTGTTGTCAGGTCATGGGCGAGGTCGACGGCGACCGTGCGGCCGTAGGCGCTGCCTGCCTTGGCGCTCAGGATGGTCACCGCCCGGGACAGCAGGCTGCGTGGGTTCCCCTCGCCGGACACCCACAGCCCGACCGGCCCGCCGGGACCATCGAGGGTGGCGGGCCAGTCGGGGTCGCCGGGGATGAGCAGCCGCCACCCGATCCCGGTGGCGTGCTCCAGGACGCGGTCGGGGTCGAGGTCGGGGTGGTAGCCGGCGAGCCGGTCCCACACCGCGACCGCGCCGTGGCGACGGACCGCCTCGGCACGGGTGCGGGTCGGGGGCAGGGAGGTCAACGCGGCGCAGGCACGGCGGAGCGGGTCAGTCACAACGGTCCTTTTCGACGTCGGGGGCTGGTCTGCGGTCGGGCAGGCCGGCGAAAAGGGCGGGGCCGCGGTGGTGCACGCGGGATGCCTGCGGCCCCGCCCTTTCTCGGACGGGTCAGCTGCGGTCGAGGACCGTGAACACCTCGGCGGCGCTGGTGATCAGCCGGGCGGTGCCGTCGCGGAGCAGGGCATGCGGGCCGGCGCTGAGACGGGAGGTGATCGGGCCCGGTACGACCAGGACCGGGCGGCGGTACAGGTGGGCGGTACGAGCGGTCTTGAACGCGTCACCCACGAGGCCGGACTCGATCAGGACGGTGGCGCGGGTGAGCGCTGCCAACAGCCGGATGCGGGCGGTGTGGTGGCCGAGGGTGGGTGACGTGCCGGGTGGGGCCAGGCAGACGACCGTTCCGCCGTCGGCGACGTCCGTGAACAGGTTCCGGGTGTAGCGGGTGACCGCCCGCGAGGAGGACAGGACCGCGACGGCGCGGCGGTGCGCCACAGCGACCCACAGGGCAGTGGCGTCGATACCGCCCATGAGGCCGCCGACGGCCACGGTGACAGGTCTGGCGGCAAGGGGGGTGGTGAGGTCCCACACCAGGTCGCGGGTGATCTGTGTCCCGTAGTCGGTGCCGGCCACGGCACCGACGACCGTCACGGATCGGCGGGTGAGCGTGGGCAGGTCACCGCTGCCGCGTACCCACAGCCCCACCGGAGCACCGGCGGCGTCCTCGAGGACAGCCGGCCAGCCGGGATCGCCCGGGATCAGCAGCCGCCACCCGTCCGCCGACGCGGCGTCGAGAAGCCGGGCCGGATCGATACCCGGGTGGTGCGGGGCGAGACGCGCCCAGACCTCGACCGGATCGGTACGGTCCGGGCCGTCGGAGACAGGGGTGTGTGAGGGCAGGGCGGTCAGGGCGGCGCGGGCGTGCCGGGGGTCATCGTCAGAGCCAGGCATCGGAATCCTTCACACCGGGGCGGGGTGGGTGCACGGCCAGGGGGTCAGGGGGTGCGGGGGGAACGCCACGGCGGCGGGTCGTCGGGGCCGCTGCGCAGGAGCCGGCCGAGCGCGGTGTGCAACGTCGAGGCCTCGGGATGGTCTGTGATGCCGGGGAGGTCGAGGACCGTGGCGGCGAGCAGGGTCGTGAACGCGGCCTGCACCGCATCGCGCCCTGCCCCACCGGGGTCGTGGGCGGGCGGGACCGGGGGGACCCATCCGCCGGTGGCGGGCCCGCTGTTCCCCTTGCGGGGGGTGAACAGGAGTACGGCCGGGGCGCTGCGGGACGCGGGGGTGGTGGTGAAGACGGTGTCGGCGGGGAGGGTGAGCAGACCGTGCAGGATCGCGTCGCGGGGCGCGGTCGGGTGCACGGTGAGGGTGAACGTGCCGTCCGCGTTCAGCCGGGCGTCCACCCGGCTGTCGGAGAAACGGGCCATCAGATTCCCTTTACGGTGAGGGTTTTCGGAGTTCCCAGGCCGCGGGAAAGCCGCCCACGGCCTGGGTGCGAGTCCGAGCCGAATGCGGTGGCCTTAGCTGCCGGTCGACGCGCCGGCAGCGGCGGCGGAGGTGAGCGCGCGACCGGTGGGCGTGATCTGGAAACGCTTCGGCCGGCCCGGGAGGAGGGTGACCTCGCCCCGGCGCGCCATCGCCAGGCCGGCCGCGTTGATCGCTCCCGACGAACGGCCCGGGATTTCCCGGCTGATCTCGGTCACGCTCATCGCGACGTCCGCGTGTGCGGCGAGCACGTCCAGGACCATCGCGGTGAGCGCGCCGGCCTGCAGGCGGGGTTGCCCGTCGGTGTTCACCGTCCGCCCCGCAGCCGACGCCGGAGCCTTCGGGGTGCGGCGTCGTACCGGCCGGGGCGGGGGTGCCACACCGGCCCGCACCGGGCAGTGCGACGCCGGGCAGGACCACGCCGCGCACCCCACCCCACCCGCCGGGACACCCCGACCAGCCGAAGCCGAAGCCGAAGCCGGGGCGGGGGCGGGGGTCGGAGCGGGGTGGGTCAGCCCGTCTCCGGGTGCGGTTGCGGTGCCCGCGTCGGGCATCGCATCGACAGGCGGCGCGGGCAGCGCGGCGGGATCCGCGCCGGGTGCTGATCGCCGTGCGGGTTCACTCACGGCCTCCGTCGGCGTCACGGCGCCGAGATCCTCGCCCGGGTCGGCTGAGGGGTTCTGGACCGGCGGGTCCGCGCTGGGGACGTCCGGCGCTGTCTCGGTGTCCGCTTCCGGGCCGCTGTCTGCCTCGGCGTCGGTGGGGGGCGTCGCGGGCGGTTCCTGCACGGTCGGGACACCGCCCTCGGCGGCGGGGCCTTCCTGCGCCGTCGCCGTGCCCACCGCGCCGCCCGACTCGGCCGACTCGGCCGGGTCCTCACCGGGGTCGCAGGCCTGCACCGGGGCCGTGTCCTGCTCTGTTTCTCCCGGCTGTTCCGTTTTCACGTCGGCGTCAGCGGCCTGGGCATGGTCGGCGGTAGCGGTGGACGGTTCGGGTGCCGAGTCGGGCGCTGCGTCGGGTGGCGGGATGGTCTCCAGGTCGGGGGCGGTTACTGGCTCCGGCGAGGTGTCCGGCGCCCCGCCGGCCTCGGTGATCACCGGCGGGTCGCCGTCGCCCTGGCTGTCGGCGGGTGTGTCGCTGCCGGCCGGTGGCTCGGTGAGCGCGGTGCTGTCCGGTGCGGGCGTGTCGTCCGGGGCAGGCATGTCGTCCGGGGTGGGGATCGGCTCCCACTGCGCGGGCGCCCCCCGGACCCCGGACCGCCGCGACGCCACGATCAGTCCCGCGTCCACCATCTGGTCCAACACCGGCCGCAGCTGCCCGACCGTCATCCCAGCCGCGACCCGTATCTCCGCCAGCGTCGCGGGCCCCTCATGATTCCGTAGGATTTCCAGGACACGTGCGGTGTCCGGATCAGCGGCGGATATGTTCTCGTCGACCATTGTTCACAACCCCCATTGTCGGGTGCGTTTTCCGGGTACGTGAACAGCTGTATCTCGATCCGAACGCATTCAGCCAGCCGTATCCACCGGCCATACCCAGTGACATGAATCACTGCCCATGGGATGCGCGGAACCCGTTGCTGAACCGAATCTGATCAAGTTACGGTGCCTGGCACCCCCGGGATTAACCGCCACACCAGGCGTGCAGGCCACCCGGGCGCGTTCCCCTCATCCCCCCGCGTGGAGTAGGCGCCCGCGCGCCCCTTCACGCCCCGCACAGAAACGGCTGCCCATGAAACCGACGCCGAACACGCGAATGGATCCACGGCTGGATCCGCCTTTCGACCTCGAGGCTTTCCTCGAGAGCCACGGATTCACGCGGACCAGTAGCAGCCCGGATGTCTACCGGCACGCCCACGTCGAGGTCGAGAACAACGGCGGACACCTGTACGTCCGCCGCTACACCTCACTCGGGCGCAGGCTCATCGACTGGGCGTGCGCCTACGGCCCCGGCGTACCACGCGAGCTGATCATCATGGCGGTCCTGGCCGCGTTCACACCCGTCCCCGTCCCGCAGGGCAACACCGGTACCTGGTCGGTCTGGGCCGCCGTTCCCCTCACCGTCGGTGTCGGGCTCTCCTGCGACGCCGCCCGCGACGCCTCTGGCTGGCTCGGGGCCGAGGGCTGGCCCTACCTCACGTACCTGTCCGACGGCGACACCCCACCGGCCGGCGACCCGACCGCACAGCCACACTCATGATCACCGTTCTGGTGATTCCGGCGGACTCGACCCGCCTGACACGCCAGCACCGACTCGATCCCACCGATATACCCGCGATGGAAAAGCTCGTCGGTGGCCTCCTGCACCCGGTGAGCCTCACCGACCCGGAAAGCAGCCTGTATCTTCCCGCCGCCGATGCCCGGTTCCCGGGGCCGTGCAACATGCGCGCCACCGCGCTCGCCGCTTTCCACACCCGCCCTTCCCGGCTACCACGGACCATCCTGCGCGGCGATGCGCTCCTCACCGGCCCCACCACCACCGAAGGACGGGACACCGACGTCCCCAACGAACTCGTCAGCCTTCTCAGAAACCGCATGTTCCGCGTCCAGACGAAACAGCCCGACGCCCAGAAGTGGACCCGAGGGCGTCGCTACGACGGCTTCGAACACGCCTACGCCCATACCTGCAACGCCGTCCGGGGAATTCCGGACGACGCCATGCCCCTCATCCGCATCCTCGGCGCCTCACCCGCCACGTCAGACAGAAAAGGAAACCGGTCATGATCCAAGTGTTGACGGTGCCCGCCGACCCGGCGGCCCCACATGCCCTCACCCAGATGAGCCCGACGGACCTGCGCGGATTCCAGACCCTCGTCGGGGGTTCGATCGAACGCGTCCCTCTCGCTTCCGCCGGGTCGCTGTGGGCGAACGAGGACGGCCTCGGGCAGCGCCTGCCGTTCAACGAGCGCGCGACCGCCCTCGCCGCGTTCCACGCCCCCAGGTTCACCTGGGACCTGCAGATCGCCGGTGACGTCTACCTCACCGGCCCCGTCGACACCGACGGGCTGGACACCGACGTCCCCGACACCCTCGTCGCGCTCCTCACCGCCGAGTGGATCCGGCTGCAGGCGCGCCCGAACGGCGGGGACTGGGCAGACAACGGGACCTATCCCGGCCTGCTCGCCGCCTACACCGCCGTCTGGGAGAAGGCCGGGCTTCTCACCGAGTACGAGCCCGGGAAGCGCTTCGCCGTCCGCGCGGTCCCCATAGCCACCGCCGCCAGGCAGCCCACGGCTCGTTCCACCACCGGCGGTGAGGCGGTGTGGACCGTGTGGGGAGACCGCGTCGACCCCTACGCCGTCCGCCAGACCCGCGAGCAGGCACAGGCCGCCGTCGACGCCGCGACCGCCGAAGGAGATGACGGCGTGTACGCCGAGCACCCCGACGGCACCACCCTCGAACCCACACCCACCCGATAGCCCCGGGCACCGGCGGCCCCGGGAGACCGGGGCCGCCGGTGGTCCACGCACACCGCGACACTCCCTCCCCGGCTCCGAGCCCCACCACCAGCCCGCCCTGTTCACCGTCGCGGGCGCTGGCTGGCCCTCGTGCGGCCCGGCCCGGTCCGCCACGCCGCACCAGGAGGACTTGAACCATGAAGATGCTCGGCCGCAAGGCCTTCTACATCCGCGGCTTCGGTGGGCAGTCCTGCTGCCGGGCCGCCTGCTGCTCCGAGACCGCGCACCAGGGACGGCTCGGCTACAAACGGCACGTCAAGCGCACCGAGCAGCGCCAGACCACCCAGGAGATCGCCGCCGAAATCGCGGAGTACCTCCTCGCCGACAACCCGGACACGCCGTAGACAAACCCGCACGGCTGCCGCACGGAACGCTGACCCCGGGCAGATGCGCCGGCCCTGCGTGACGGTGAGCGGTCCGCAGCGGGGGCAGCCGGCGTCGAGGAGCTGTCCGCGGGCGGCGTCGAGGCTGGTAACGGCCCAGTACACGACGGGCGACCCGCCCCACTGGTGTCCGTTGACAGCGAAACCGGCCGAGCTGCAGGTCCCTGACCAGGGCGGGCTTGATTGACTGGCCGAAGCCCGGGGTGGTTAGTGCAGCGCTGCTTGGGCCAGCTGTCCCAGACAGACGTCGAGCGGTTGGACCCGGCCGGCGAGCGGTGAGGCGCCATTCCACCAAGCGATCGCGGTGATCTCGTCGTTCGGGGCGAAGGCGTTGCCCGGTGTCGCTCGCCCGGCGTAGATCGCCGCGTACTCGGCACGTTGCTCGGGGCCGAGCGCGAACCGCGCGAAGCCAGCGAAGGTCAGATCATCGACCGTGTAGCCGGATTCCTCGCGCAGCTCGCGTATGGCTGCCTGCCGGGGTGTTTCGCCAGGGTCGATCATGCCGCCTGGCAGTTCCCAGCACCCGCGCTGTCGGTTGAACACCAGCAGCATGCAGCCGTCGTGCCAGAGTGCGACCAGCGAGACGGTCAGCGGAGCGTCGCGGACGCCGACATCGTCTCCGGCCAGGTGGAACGCCACCAGGATGTTCCCGTCGTCATCCATGGCGAGGGGCTCGAGATCCCGACCGACCACGCCGCCAGTATCTACCGAACGTGACAAGGCTGTGCGGGACGCCGCTGGCGTGAGCCCCCGAGACGTGCCACCGAACCGGACGGACAAGAACGGCGAGGGCCGGGCGGTGTCCATCTTCCTTTCGGCCGGGCCAGCTTCAGTGGCACGAATACCCAAGGGGCCGGATTCAATGACAACGGGCCGACTTCGACGGCGCAGGACAACTGGTTCTTACGGGATTCTTCTTCTGGCCCCATCTACCGACGAGAGTTGGCTCCACCCCTCTTGATCGAGAAGTGAGTTCCGACGAGTTGTGGCCCCACCCCGCGGTGCCACACCCACGGCAGGGGTCTCCGGCCTCCTCGTAGCTGCCGATCTCGTCCTCGACGAAGTCGCAGGTCCAGGTGGAGCGCCCGTAGCGAAGCGAGGACGAACGACCTGGACCTGCGGCGAGCGAGGACCACACTCGTCGGCGAGGAGGGCCTGTGGTCTCCCACCGGAGATGAGCGTGCCCCTCGCGGATGTCCAGGACCTCACACTCCCGGAGGAGCCGGCGCGCTGGGTGGCGGAACACGCCGGCGCCGGCGAGGTATGGGCTGCGGTGGCCGGGGACTGCGGGGATCTCGGTGACGCTGTGGCTGAGCACTCCTGGGCGCTGGGCCGGGAGTCATGCCTGGCGGTGCCTACGGCGCTGGTGCGGGCCGCGGAACGGCACCGGCACCTCTGACGCGCTACACATGACCACGGTCGTACCGGGCGCCGACCCGCCCCCACGGGTACGACTCTCAATCCCCGCGATGATCGTCGCGGAGGTGGCCGATGCGAACGACGACGCGCCGATCGTGGTAGTCGAGCCCGGCCGCGCACGACGCTGTGGCCGATCTGATCACCCGCTCGCAGATGGTTGAGGTGATGCACCGGCGGACGGCCGATCACCGTGCGCGCCTTGGACAATTACCGGGCCCGCCCTCCCGGCGGGCGGGACCGGCCCGGTACGTCGGACGAACGCTGAGGTGGAGCCGGGCCGCCATTGAGGCGTACACCCGCGCTGTGGGATGATCCCTCTTCTCCCCGCCGCGCGGGGATATTCCATGGGTGTCGGATGCCTGGACCTACTCCCCGCCTTGTGCTTGCACGTGGCCGCTGTTCCGGGCGCCGGGGCCGTCGTATGTCACCCGTGCGCGGCGATGCGGGCGTTGGTGACGGTGATGCCCGCGGCGTGCAGTCGGCCGAGTAGCTCCTCGCGCTCGCTGAGCAGGTCGGTGACCTCACTGAACAGCGAGGCCAGCTCGGTGGAGTCCACAAAGCTGTCGTCGTCGATTCTGTTAATGGAGGTAGGAATACATGATTGACCGTGTCTCGCTCATCACCGGGAACGCGGGCAAAGCTCGCGAGTACGCCGCCCTCCTGGGCGTGGAGGTTACGGCGATAGCGGAGGGCCTCGTCGAGATCCAGTCCCTCGACGTCGTGACGGTGGTGAAGCGTAAAGCCGAGGATGCCTACTCGAAGCTGCGACGCCCGGTGCTCGTCGATGACACCGGCCTGGCCTTGAACGCCTGGAACGGCCTCCCGGGTGCCCTCGTCGCGTGGTTCCTCGACAGCGTTGGTACCGAGGGTCTCCTCGCCATGGCGGCAGGTGTGGTCGACCGCAGCGCCGTCGTGACGACCGCGCTCGGCTACGCCGACGCTGCCGGCGTTCGGGTTGTCACCGGCACCCTTCATGGGGTGCTGACCACCGAGCCGCGTGGTAGCGGCGGTTTCGGCTACGACTCCATTTTCGCGCCGGCTGGCAGCGCGCTGACCTTCGCGGAGATGCCGAGCGCGGACAAGAACAGGGTCTCCCACCGCTGGCTGGCCGCTGATGCCCTCCGTAAGGATCTCGGACTACCCGCCACCTGAGCGCCCGGTTTCTCGTCGTCTACGACGAGAAACCGGACAAGTCGTTCACATAGGACGCCCGGTTGCTGCGGGTGGCCCGCAAGGGCGAGCCGGAGCGGCCCGGGGCAAGGCATTGCGGCAGATCATCGAGTCGGTCAATGAGACCTTCAAGGCCGATTCGATCCCGAATAGCACCGAGGGTGCACGCTCGGCGGGGCCAGTCGTCGCCCGCGTCATGCGGTGAATCCTCGCGCTGACCGCCGCGAGCTGGCGTAACGACCACACCGGACAGCCTGTCCTGCGTTCGCTGACCGCCTGTGGACACTGACCCTAATGAGTCGATCATCTAGGGTCCTTCGAGGCCGATGACGGTTCCGAAGGGGTCGATGATCTGGCAGATGCGCCGGCCCTCGGTGACGGTGAGCGGTCCGCGGTGGTGGCGGCAGCCGGCGTTGAGGAGTTGCCCGCGGACGGCGTCGAGGTCGGTGACGGCCCAGTACACGACGGGCGATCCACCGCGCGGGTTCCGGGCGTCGTCGGCCTGATGGAATCCGAGTTCGACGCCGGCCACGTTCAGCCAGGCGTAGACCGAGCCGCCGTCGATGTCGAGGTGCACCTCGACGTCGAGGATCCCGGCCCACCAACGCGCGGAGGTCTCCGGATCGTCCGCGAAGGTCATGACGGTGGTCGGCGGTCCGAACACGACAGAGCCCTCCCACCAGGGGTTGATCTGGCGAGGTTATCCAGTCCGCGGGTGTCCCCGTGGCCTCATCGGTCGAGGCCGTGCAGCGACTCCAGGCCGGTTGCGGTCGCGAAGCAGGTGAGCGCGGTGAGTAGGTCCCGGTCCGTCCAGGTCACCCCTGTGTGGTGGAGGTGGCGGAGGTAGCGGGCCCGTACCCATGGTCCCGGCCGCGTATGACCGATCTCGCCGGCGAGGTAGGCGAGGGTGACGACGTCGGGCAGGCCGGTGACGTCCGGGCGGAGGGTCTCGACGTCGACGAGGGCGAGCCGGCCGTCGTCCCGGCAGCGTACGTGATCGCGGTGCAGGTCCAGGTTGCCCAGGGGCAGGTGTGCTGGTCCGTGCGCGGCGTTGACGAGGCGCAGCATGTCCCGCCATGCCTGTGCGTCGTCGACCCATGCCGGATCTGCGAGCAGCGCTGCGTCGATCCGCCAGGGCGTCATGGGTTCCCCCAGGGAGCGCGGCCATCGTGCGGAGGCGGTGTGGACCCGCGCTACGAGCGCGATCAGGTCGTCGAAGGTGTCGCGGTCGGTGAGGTCCGCGGTGTCGGGCAGGTAGTCCA
The DNA here is from genome assembly GCF_004337455.1 of Parafrankia sp. BMG5.11. NCBI lineage: Bacteria > Bacillati > Actinomycetota > Actinomycetes > Frankiales > Frankiaceae > Parafrankia > Parafrankia sp. BMG5.11. The sequence continues at coordinate 15,313 of NZ_SJXI01000033.1, forward strand.
CGAGCAAGGTTCGGGACCTGTCGCAGCTTGCCTGCAGGCCCGGGAGTACCTGGTCGGCGGCGAGGAGGTCGTAGGCGAGGCGTTCGCCGAGATACGCCGCCGTGTCCGCGTGCCGCTTGAGGACGGCCTGCGGCGGGTTGCCGACGGTGAACACCGCGGACCGGTAGCGCGCGGTCAGGCACCGCACGGGCGCTGCGACCTCGGGGTAGTGCCGTTGGAGGATCGCGCTGGCCTGCGCGGTGGCGGCGGTCTGGTCCTCGGTGAGCGGTTCGGTGAGCCATCCGTCGGGCCGGGGCCGGGCCGCGCCGGCGAGGGGGCCGGCCGTGATGGTGCTCATCGGATGCTCGCGGTTGTGGGGTCGAGGCGGGCGAGGCTTTCGGCGTAGCAGCGTGCGGCCAGGTCCGGGCGCTGGTGCTCTCCGTAGACGGCGAACAGGGCGTATACCGGGGAGTCGAGGCGTTCGCCGACGTGCCAGCCCTGGTAGGAGCCGCCGATGATGTCCCAGATCTGCACCTGCCCGGTGAACAGTGCGACGAGATCCTGGTAGAAGAGCTCGATACCGAACGGGTAGCGGGCCATGGCTTCACCGCGGCTGGTTGTGCCGACCGGGACGAAAGCGGGCCCGGTGATGTCCCACGCGAACGACAGGATCCGTCCAGGCTCGCCGGGTGGGGCCAGCAGCCGCAGTACGAGCCGCTGGCCGTCGAGCGGGCCGGTCAGGTAGTCGTGCAGGGAGCAGGCGAGCGCCCCGGTACGGGTCGCGATCAGATGCCGGGCCAGGCGTGGTAATTCGCCGTAGACCAGCCGTTCGGCCACCGTCCACGCGTCGGGGTCGAGCATTGGCCCGACGGGGGCCGGGTCGACCGGCCACGGGTTGGTGGTGAAGGCGTCGAGGGCATCGAGCCCGGCCTGTTCGGCGGTGGCGTCGAGGCTGACCCAGCCGGCGGTGTCGGTGGCGATGGGCCCCCGGGCAGGGAGAAGGAGCTGGTCGCCGGGGCGGGGGCCGTGGACGCGGAAGAGGTGTTGCAGCGCGTTCGCGTGCTCGGCGAGCGCCCGATGGTCGGCGTAGAGGAACGGGCCGTGGGGGCTGCGGGGTGCGGTGAACCCGTTTCCGCACAGCGCGACCTCGCTGACGCCGTCGAGCGGTTCCAGATAGTCGATCAGCAGGGTGTGCAGGGCCTGAATGCCGGTGGTGCGGGTGCGGGGCCGGTCGAGCCCGGGGAGAAGGTTGACGTCCGCGCCGAGCGCACCGAAGGGCACGGACTGGGTGTTGTTGGACACGATCGCCAGGTACGGCGCCGGCATCTGCCCGGCGTGCACCTGTTCCAGGTACAGGTCGGACACGTCGGCGTCGACACCGATGAACACATCCCGGTCGGACCCGGCCGTGCGGACAACCGGCTGCACCACCCGAGATTCCCAGAACAGGGTGCGCGCCCCCGCCGGGAACAGGTACACCTCCAAGCCACCGATGAGGATCGGTGTGAGGTGGTCGTGGCGGCGGACGGTGAACCCGAGCGCGCTCAGCGCGTCGACGACTGCGGCGGGCAGGGTGGTGCCGGTGTGGATCGGGACCGACCGGTCGAGCAGGTCCAGTGACGCGAAGTGCAGATGGTCCAGGTGCTCGTGTGTCAGGACGACCGCGTCGGGGGCGGGCATCGCCTCGTGGTCGACGGTGCGCGGTGGCCAGATCGGGAAGTCGACGGCGCCCGCGCCGAACGCGCGGGTCAGGATCGGGTCGATGAGCACAACACTGTCACCGGAGCGGATATGCCAGCTCTGGTGACCGAGGAACGTCAGCTCGGTAGGCCCGGCAGGTGCGGCGTGTGGCATTCCAGGGCTCCCTGCGGTAGTTGAGGGGCGGGCCGGGGCGGGGGTCATGCGCGGCCCCCGCCCCGGGATTGCGGGGCCTACCGGTGGTAGGCGACCAGGGCGGTGTTCGTCGCGCCGGTGCGGGCGAACGCGGCGACGCGCCGCTGGAACGCCTGAACAGCCGCCACGGTCAGCGCGGCCGGCGCGACGGTGCCCACCACGACGGCGGGCGAGGTGCTGGTGCTCATGAGCACGCTCCTTCAGATCGACCCAGGGCGGCCCGTTGCCACCCTGCGGGAAAGCGCACCCCGCCGGCGGGTGCGTAGCTGTGGCGCCGGGGCGGGGTGCAGGGGCTTTCTCGAGACTGGAAGGCCCCCGTCTCAGGCCCTGGGGATCCGCTCGGGGATCGTGGCCCAGGGTGATGTTCGGATCGAACATGGTGTAGGCGTCGGCGGCCTCCAGCGAAGGGAAGCCGAGCACGGCGGTAGAGGGTCACTGCCGGCGTCGAGCACGACCACCGACACAGCCCCGTCCGAGGACCGGCCCGCTGTCGTCGACGGGGCGCACACCCGGTCTTGGAGCGCCGGAGCGCCGGCTGCGACCGGCCCGCTCGCGTGTGGGATCCGCACTGGGAGAGGCGGGGAGGGAGCGTTGTGGATGGTCGCGAGGACCGGCTCCCTCCCCGCCCCGGCCACCAGGTCCCACCCGACGCCAGAACGTCGCGCGTCCTTGGGCGACGACGGGTCAGGGCAGGGGTGGCCCGCGCGGCGGGCATCCGGCCGACGGACCCGCCGGACGCTTCCATGCTGGTCACGTCCGCTCCTCTGCTGGTCCGTGGGGAAATCCGGAATGTTTCCGCCGCACACAGGACATGACACACTGCGTGACAGACATGCGACAGGTTGGGAACTGTCCCGCCCGGGTGGGTGGGACCGTTCCCGCCCACCCGCAGAGCGGGGCCGAGGGGAGCTGCCCGTGCAGACTGATGCCCGACCTGCCCGTCACCGGTACTACGGCCGTGCCCAGGCGCTGGTGAACGCACGGCAGGCCGACATGTCCAAACTCGCGCGGACGATGAGCCCGGACGAGTGGAACCAGATCGACCGGGGCACCGTCCGCGCCGCCGTGCTCGGAACGCGAGGGGGTAAAGCAACCTCGCTTCCCAGCAGGGAGACGGTCGAGGCGTTGGACCGGGCGCTGGCCGCGCAAGGCGAGCTGGTCGCGTTGTGGCGAGACGCCATGATGGAAGACACCGCGATCCGGATTGGCCTGCAGCCGCCCGCGGGTGGACTCCCGCCAGCCAGATCAGCGACAGTGGACAGTAGGGCAGGGGAGGTGAGAGCGACGGATCGACGCGAGTTGTTCGAGCTCGGCGGCGGGTTCACCGCCGCGGCGGTGTTCGCGGCAACCGGGGACGTGGGTGCGCAGCTCGACCAGGCGCAGCCTGCGACCATGGCGCTTGCCGACTGCCGTACCGCGCTGGCTCACCTTGAGCAGAACCTGTGGTCGCTTCCTCCCGCGGACCTCTTCCCCGATGCTTTCGAGGCGTGGCAGACCGTGGAGACGATGCTGGCGCGCCGGGTGCATCCCGGCTACACCCATCAACTCGTTCTCCTCGCCGGCCAGCTCGCCGCCGGGCTGGCCACCGTGACCCGGTTCGGCGGAAACCTCGCCGTGGCCGCTCGATTCGCCGCACTCGCCGAAAGACACGCCGCCGCCGTCGATGATCCACTGCTTACCGGACGGGTCGCCGGCATCCAATCGTGCGTGGCTTTCAACGACGGCCAGTACGCCCAGGCCGCCGACATCGCCGCCCGCGCCCGGCCGCGATCTCATCCCGCGCAGCGGGCGCGGCTCGCCGCCTACGAAGCGCAGGCCGCTGCCGCCAATGGTGACCCGCAGCGGGCAGACCAGGCGGTCGGCGAGATGCGGGCGGGGATGCATGCAGCTCTCGCTGGTCCGGCGCTCACCTGGAACGACGCGGAAGAAGATCTCTACACGGCGATCACGTACTCCCACATCCCCGACCAGGGCCGACTGGCGATCACCCACGGCACCCGGGCGGCTGCGACGTTCGGGAACGACCTGCAAGGCATCGGTCTCGCCCACGTGGCGGTCGCCCGAGGACACCTCGCCGGGGACCGTCCAGCCCCGGCTGCCGCAGCAGAGGCAGGGCTACACGCAGTCGCGGTCCTCGGCGCATGCCCCAACGCTGTGGTCGCGGACCGCCTCCGTCAGCACGTCCTCGTGCCTCTGACACGCATAGCCCGCGACGAGCCCGCAGTGCTGGAACTCACCGGCCGCATAGCCGACGTCTAACGCGCCGCCTCCGGCCATCCGATCCCGGCCGGGGGCCGCCTGGACGCGCGCATCCGGGCAGCATGCGGGTTGTTCCAGGGACGTGATCCACCAGCGGGTCTACCGGCGACGTGCTGTCTGCTCTGCGACGGCGTCGAGTGCCAGGTGCCAGGGGTAGGTAGCTGTCTTGTCCGCGCCGGCACGTGGGGGATGGGGTTCGAAGGCACCGGGGCCGAGGAGGACGGTGATCCCGGCGGCTCGGAGGTTTTCGACGCTGCGGGTGAAGACACGGTTGGCGGCGAATGCCTGGTTGACGAACGGCAGGACAGCGATGGGAACGCCGAGCCCGGTCAGTTCGGCGAGGACGCTGAGGGGGTAGGTGTCGGCGATGCCGGCTGCCCACTTGTTGATGGTGTTGTAGGTGGCGGGGGCGACGATGACGGCGTCGGCGTGAGGAACCTTTGCGGGTTCGCCTTGGGGGCGGTAGGTGCTGCGGACGGGGCGACCGGTCAGCGTTTCCAACGCCGGTATGTCGAGGAAATGGTCGCGGGCCGTGTCGGTGGCGATGAGTTGGACCTGCCAGCCGCGGGTGTGGGCCAGGTCCACCAGCCGGCCGACGTTCCCGGCGGGCCCGGCCCCGCAGACGACGACGTAGAGCACCCGGTTCGGTGGGTTCACGCGGGGAGCCCGATACGCAGGGCCAGTTGACGAAGCTGTGGGAGCGGCGGTGCTCCGGGCTGTCCCAGGAGCTGGCCGAGGAGCTGGCGTGCCACGGGTCGGCATCGCACCTCTTCGGGGGCGACACGATCGGCTTGGAGGAGGACCCGGCCGGCGTCCTGGGTGTTACCGGTTTGGCGGTGGGCCTCGGCCAGGTCCAGCAGGAAATTGGCCTTGCGTTCCCGGGGCAGGACGGCGAGGGCTTCGGGGTTGATGCTGCGGGCGTAGGTGAGCGCGGCGGCGCCGTCGTGGAGGCGGACGAGGGCGGCCAGACGGTGCAGGGCGACGTTCGTCACGCCGAACGCGGTGGTGCGGTGGGCATAGTCCGGCCCCAGCGTGCGGGCGACGGCGTCGGCCTGCTCGTGCAGGGCGGTGGCGGTGGGGGCGTCACCGTCGCTGGCGGCGGCGATCTCGGCGGGCAGGAGCAGCATGCCGTACAGCGACACCAGCTCCGGGTCGCCCGCCAGATCCGGCTCCATCCGGTCCGCCATCGTGATCAGGATGTCGAGGGCGGTGCGGAGCTGGCCGGCCTGGGCCATGGCGCGAGCGACGCTGCGGGTGGCCCGTGCCAGGCAGATGAGGTCGTCCGACTGGGTGGCGAGGGTGATCGCCCGGTCCGCGGCAAGCCAGGCCACGTCGGTCGTCTCGAACTTCAGCAGCGTGGAGGAGGCCAGCCGGTAGGTCATGACCAGGTGACGGGTGGCTTCCAGACGAGGCTCACCGTCGAGGGCGTGGACGGCGGTTTGGGCCTGCCTCATCAGGTCGGGTAGGACACGGCCCATGACGGCGAAGTGCGACGACAGCCAGGCGGAGCAGGCGTGGTCGACCTGTGCGCGCAGCCGGGTCAGGTCCGGATCCTGGCCTGTCCGCCTGCCGAGGATGGTGTCGTAGGAACCCAGTGCTGTACGCAGGGCCTGGACTTCCACCGCGTCGAGGCATTGGGTCGCGCGTTCGGCGGTGTCGTCCTCGGTGAGGGCGGCCACGGAGATGTCCAAGGCGGCGGCTACCCGTTCCAGCATGGGTAAACGCACGAGGGTACGTTCCCCGGCCTCGATCTTGTCTACCCAGCTCACGGAGCGGTCGCAGCGGTCCGCGAACTGGGCGCGGGACAGGTTTCGCCGGGTACGCCAGTAGCGGACGCGGCGTCCGATAGCACGGCTGTCCATGGGTTCCTCGAGCGGAGAGGCGCGTGGGGCCGGACCTGAACACGATGACTGGTTACCCATCGTATAGGGGTGGTCGCCATCCCGGGTGGGGAGATCCCACGACCGCACTCGAACGATCTTGAGTGGTTCTGGACTCCCACATTTTGTCCAGCTGAGGCGCTGGGGCGGTCTTCTACGTTCTGCCGAGGGACCGCACGTTTCTCGTGGCCCCTTATCTGTTCTCCCGCCGGGTCCGGGCCGGTACCGAACACGGTTCGGGCTTGGCGGGCTCCACAACCACCATCCAGCTTCGAGGACCCTGTGCCTGCCTTCCCTTCCGCTCTGCCCGCTCCCGTGTACTGGCGACGGCCGTCTCAGCTCAATTCCAAGGTCGTCGATGCGGTCGAGGTCGCGCGGGATGGCCACCGGGTGTTGATCCGGTCGAGTCTGGGCCGCGAAGTGCGGACCACCCCGGGCGTGTTCGCGGACTTTGTCCGGGCGGCGCAGCGTGGCGAGTACGACGACCTGATCTCTGGGGTGCGGTGATGGCCGCCGGGGAGGCGTCGTGGCGGCGCGCGGCGATGGTCGAGCGGATCCTGGCCGTCGAGTCGGTGTCCGCCAGGGTTGAGGCGGCGCTGCGTACGGTGCCGCGGCACCTGTTCTTTCCTGACATCTCGGCCGAGGTGGCGTACGAGGACAGCTCTGTGGTCACGAAACGGGCGTTCGACGGGAGCGCGGTTCGTACGGCGCTGCGGCCGTCGGTGGCTGCGGTGATGGTGGAGCAGTTGCGGGTCGAACCCGGCCAGCGGATCCTGCAGGTGGGCTGCGATGGGTACGCCGCCGGGCTGCTCGCCGAGCTGGTCGGGTCGGCGGGGTCGGTGGTGATGATCGACCTCGATCAGGATGCGGTCCACCGGGCTCGCACCTGCCTGAACGCGGCGGGGTACACCGGCGTCGCGGTGCTGGTCAGCAACGGGTATTTCGGTTTCCCGTTGCGGGCCCCTTTCGACCGGATCCTCGTGACGGCCAAGGCGACGGACATCCCGCCCGCGTACATCGACCAGCTTGTTGATGGGGGGCGGATCGTGCTTCCGTTGCAGATCCGGGGCTTGTCGCGGTCGGTCGGGTTCTGTCGGGTCGGGGAGATCCTGGTCTCGGAGTCGATACGGCCGTGCACCTTTCCGCGGATGCACGGCGCGGGCGCCCGGCGGCGTGCCACGGCCATCCTCGCGGCCGGGGTCCGCCTTGAGGCCACCGTGGCCCAGGACGTCGACGCCGACGCGCTGCGCGACGCGCTGCTCGGGCCGCGTCACGTGCTCAGCACCGGTGTGACGCTGCCACCTGGCGGCGGTCTGCTGGCGAGCCTGGAGCTGTGGCTGGCGACCGTGCGAACGACCTACGGCCGGGTGTACGCCGAACAGATCGCCGACCAGCAGACCCCGCTCGCGCCGACGGTCCCGGGGGGCGTGTCGGCGGTGTGGTCCGACGACAGTCTCGCCTCCCTCACCTATCCCGCCGCTGACACGGTGAACGGCGCGGACCTCGACGTCAGTGTCATCGCCTGGGGCCCGGACCGCTTCCGGCTCGGGGACATCCTTGCCTACGACGTCCAGATCTGGGACGCCCAACGCCGTGGCGGGCCGGATCCCACGATCCGGGTCTACCCCTCCACCATCGCCTGGGAGTCCCTACCGCCGGGCCGGCTGATCGACACCCCTTCCGCACAGATAATGATCACCTGGGATTGAGGGCTGCGCCGTCCTCCCGTCCCGTCCCGCCTGCTTTGCCGCCGCACGACCATCGCCTCTGGGAGACCCCGCCGTGAGCTCCGCGCCATCCGAGACTCCCGCTATCCGGTGGGGTGTCGTCACCCTTGATGCGCATGATCGGGCGGTGCGGGTGGTGGTCGGGTTCGCTGCCCCGCAGCTCGCCGAGGGCTGGGCCTGCGCGCAGCCCGGCCTGGACTTCGTGGTGGTCCCGGCCGGGCCGGCGCAGGGCAGTGACTGGGCGGTGGTGGCGCTGAATGCGACTGAGCGGCCCATCGGGGTCCTCGCCTGCTTCCCGGACCCGAGGGCCGCCGACCTGTACGCCCGTTCCTGCGTGCTGTCTGGTTACACCGTGGCACCCATCGATGTCTGGTGACCTGCCGCCGGCGACTCTGCGGGTGCTGATACCAGGGTCGGTGGCTGCGAACCCGCGTCCGGGTCCACCACCTGCGGGGTTGTACTGGCGGCCCGGTCCTTCCGCGGGTGGGTGAGCCGGCGGTTTTCGCGCGGTCTCTCGCCGGAAGAGCCGGGGTGGTCCCTGAATGCTGGGTGAGGGTGCCTGATCCGTCACCTCATCCGGGCGGGCCGGGGCCAGTCCCAGGAGGCCCGGTTTCCCGGCGGGTCCGAGGGCTCTCGTCGAAGCCCCGCCGATCGTGCCGTGTTCTTCTCGCTATCTGTGCCGGTTTGGTGACGGCACCGCGGTAGGCGGGTCGGCGGCCCGGAATTGGACGCCGCCGAGTGTGGTGCGCTGGTCCAGGGTGGGTGGTCTGCGACGCCCTTTCGGGGAGAGGCAGTGTGATGGTGTCGGGGCGGGTTGGGATGCGGAGCGCGGCCCGCCCCGCGCGCTTCGCTCTTGGCCGGAGTAAGCCTCGGTCGGGTTCCCATGCCAGGTCAGGCGTGCGCTGGTGTGTCGTCGGTGTTGCCTGTCCCGCGTGTCAGGGGGCCTGTCGTCGTTGGTTCGTCGATGCCTGGGTGGGGGTTGGGTAACGGGCTGGTTGGCCCGGCGCAATACTGGGACAATGTCCGTGAACGTTACGACAATCATCGTCGTGACGGCTCGACGATTCGGTGGTCTCGCTGCAGCATCGTCCTACGGAGAAAAACGTCGAGGATATGGCGGTGCCGGGGATGGCGATGATCGGTTTGGATATGGCTGCGAGGCGCGTGGGAACATCGCCGTCGACCATCATCGATTGGATCGCGGGCTGCTATCTCTCTGCTCGGTGGACCCGGCTGGGGTGGAGGGTTGATCCACGAGATGTTGATGATGTGGCGACACGGATGGGCCTGAAGAAGGCCGCCTGACCGGCTGCGGGGGGGGGGAAGGGCGGGACGCTATGCGTGCTGTGAACGGCGATGATCTTTATCGTTCCTGTCCGTCGTGGTGTCAGGAGCCGGCGGGGCACCTGCGCCCTGAGCCTGACGGTCTCGGGGACTATCACATGGCCGAGGTCGCCCTGATTGATCTTCCTGAGATCGATGGGATGCGGGCGGACATACTGGAGCTCGCGGTGAGGATCGAACAATATGTGACCCATGCCACCGTGTACCCTCCTGTGATCACTTTTGGAAGTGGAGAGGTTGATGATCCCGACCGTGAAGGACTCACGGCTGACGAGGTTGAGGATCTCGTCGTAGCACTTCAGCGGGCGATCGCGACGTTGCGCGGCGGATCGGACGGGCCGTCGCCCGACGGTTTCTAACCCCGGGGCTTTCCCTGGGGGGCAGGTAGTAGGCGCGGCTAAAGCCCGGCTGTTCTACGAGCGGGGTTGTTTGGGATGGTGGATGGCGGGTCGGATGATCCGTCTGGTCGCGGATGTCGTCGTGGCCAAAGAGATCATCGCCGGGGACGTCGAGACGGCTCGGGTACGCGCCTGCGGACCCTGGCCGATGACGCGGGGATGGGGCGCGCTTACGGACCGGCCGGCAGCGGTTCTACGTAATGATCATCCGTGCAGACTTCAGGATTACGTAGCAGACCCCAGGGTTATGTATCCACCGCCGGCCGTGGCTGGCGTCTATCCCGAGGGCTCTGCGGGCTGCCGGGCGTTGCTGGGCCCTGGCTGGCGTCGGAGTTCACTGCTGTTGTGATCGGGGGTTCTGTTCTCCGGGGGGTGGTGGGGTGGTGGGGGAGGTAGCCGGCGTGGGCTGCGGCGGCGCCGAGTTGGAAGGGGGTGGTGACGCCGAGGCGGTGGCAGAGGTCGGCGACGTCGCGTTTGATGGTGCGGTCGGAGACGCCGAGTTCGCGGGCGGCGCGGGTGTAGTCGAGGCCGCGGTCGAGGAGGAGTAGGAGTGCTCGTTGGCGGCGGATGGTTGCGGGTTCCTCGGCTACGGCGGGGTGTCGTTGCGCGGGGATGGTCTGTTCGATCCGGGTGACCATTTCGGTGACGGCGCGGATGAGGGTGGGGGCGACGGTGACGAGTCCGCCTTCGTCGAGGTCGTCGTCGCGGACGGGGATGAGCGCGGCGGTGGTGTCCCAGATCATGGTCCGCATGGGCACGGCGGGGGCGATGCGGATGTGTCCCATGGGGGGTAGGCGCCGGGTGGGTTGGCGGCGTTGGGCCGCGGTGAGCGCGGGTGACGCCCACACGCTGGTGATCGTGACGCCGCGGGCGGCAGCGGTGGCCAGGAGGTCGGGGACGTTGCCGCCGAGGCCGGGCGGTGGCGGCCCGTTCTGGAGGAAACGCAGGCTGGTGGTGCTCTGCGCGGTGAGCTCGGCCATCCGGCCGAAGATCTCGTCGCGGGTGAGGAGGTGGATCCCGGCGCTGGTCCCGGTTCGTTGCCGGCCGGTGACGTAGTCCCCGAAGAGGCCGGATCGGTAGAGCCGGGCCCGTTCGTCGGCCATCGTGGCGCGTGCGGCGCTCAGGGCGGCCTCTTGTTCGGCGTGGCGGGCCTGGAGGACTTTGACGGGGTCCTGGGGTTCCCACTGGCGGCCGACCTGGCGCAGGAGTCCGGCCTCGACGAGGCGGTCGATTTCTGCTTCGACGATGGGTTCGGGGCGGTCGAGCCATTCGGCGAGCATGTCGACGTTGCAGTAGGGGTGGCGTGCCACGGTCCGCCAGACCTGTTCGGAGAAGTCGTCGAGGTTGTTGAATCCCAGCTCGGAGATTCTCACACCGCCTCCGTACACCTTGCTTACAAGCAAATAGAAGGTCCGTTGCGTGCACCTCCATGAGGCGAACGTCCGGGGGCCGCGGCGAAGGGCAGGGCCGCGATGCACGTGCTTCATTCACGCGCAAGATGACCGTAGCGCACCTGGTGCGCGTCGGTCCGTGACGATGAGACGGACGACACCGTTCCCATGCGGAGTTGCTCTCCGTAGCGCTACTGGTCGCCTTCGTATGCGTAGCGGCTAATTATGCGATGTGTATCCATCCTGGGTCGCAGCGTGTCGATCTCTCCTCGGGAAAGCGACGGGCCGTCAATGCTTTCGCCCGCTCCTCGACGAGAGGGTGACGGATGAACAAGCTCTTCGTCGAGTAAGTGGACTGTGAGGGATGTCGGGGTGGAGGTCGCGGGCCCGAGTGCGGGAGGCATGGGCTGGTGTCGGCTCCGTGACCTGCATCGATGATGGGATCACGGCGAGCGGGGTTCCTCGTGCGCTGGCCCCGGCAGGGGCAGCGCGTGTACCCCGGATGGGTGGAGGCCCAGGCCGCGGTATGGGAAGCTGGGAAATCCTTGCCTGATCGTCCAGCGACTGCACTGGTGTCGGTGAATCTCTTTCCTTGGACGCTGGGAATTGTGTAACGGTTAGCGGTGCTGCCGCGTTCTCCCTGGCGGTACCAGTGGCGATGACCGGCTTCCATCAAGGGTTGCTAGTAAAGCTGTTTGGTGTCAGCTGCTGGGGCGTTCCGGCCGGAGTGTAGTGGCGGGTCGGATGATGCGTCGCGGGCCGGTTTGGGTGGGTGCGGGTTTTGGTGGTGTGCGGGTGAGGTGGGCGAGTAGGGCCTGGGTTTCGGGGGTGGGGTCGACGTCGAGGCCGTGGGTGTCGAGGGCGTCGCGTAGGCGCTGGTAGGTGCGGCGGACGGCGTCGGGGCGTCTGCGGGCGGCGTGGATGCGCATGACATGCCGGTAGAGATCCTCGACGGTCGGGGTGAGTGCGAGGGCATGTTCGAGGTAGGCGAGGGCTTGTTCGGGATGGTCGTCGGCGTGCAGGTCGGCGAGGTCGGCGAGCGCGTCGACAGCGCGGTGCTCAAGGTCGGTGACGGTCGGGGCGGACCAGTCGTAGGCGGTGTCTCCGAAGGGTGTGGCGGTGGCGAGGTCGGCGGCGCGGGTGAGCGCGGTGATGCGGGCGGGGTCGTCGTTGGCGTGTCCGGCGGCGGTCAGGGCTGTGTCGAACTCCCACAGGTCGACGGTGATCAGGGTCGGGTCGAGGCGGTAGCCGGCTTTTCCGCTGAGGATGGGGGTGAGGGTGGGGTCGCCGGTGGCGGTGCGCAGGGTGTCGCGCAGGGCGGCGACGGCGCGGTAGATCTGGTTGCGGGCGCGGGTCGGGTCCTGGTCGGGGAGGAGCTCACCTGCGAGCCGGTCTCCGGTGATGCCGCCGGGGTGGACGGCGAGGTAGGCGGCGATCTCCAGGCTGAGGGTGCGTAGCCCGCCGGCGAGGGGCGTGCGGTCGAGGTGAACGGCGGGCCGGCCGAAGAGCACGAGCCGTACCCGCCTGCCTGGCTGGTCGGGGTGGTTGGTCTGTTCTGCGGGCTGTGCGGGTGTGCTGGTGGGGGCCGGTTCACAGGGTGGTGGGGTTGTGGTCGCGGGTGAGGGTGCTGGCTTGGGGGGTGGTGGCGCAACGGTCGGGGTTGCGGGGCGGGCCCCGGCCACGGGGGTGTGCGGGGGGATGCTGGCGGGTGTCTCGACGCCGGGTGGGGTGGGTTGGTCGGTGGCTTGGGTGAGGACGTGCAGGAGGTCGCTGGCCTGTGCGGGTGTGAGCTGCCAGGGCAGCGGTGGCTGATCGTCGCCGGCCGGGTCGGTGGTCGGTTCGACGGTGATGGTGTAGATGCCGAGTCGGGCGCCGCTGTGGGTCAGGGCGGTGAGGCGTCCGTCGTGGGGGTTGGGTGCGCTGGCTAGGAGTAGGACGGTGGGGATCATCTCGTCGGGTAGCGCGGCGCGCAGCTCGTCCAGGCTGGTCGTGGTGGTGCCGTCGGTGAGTCGGGCGCGGCGGAGCGCCTCGCGGTCAGCGAGGTCGAGCGCGGCGTCGGTGCTGGCGGTGACCGTGACCTGAGGGAGCGCGTCGAGCAACGGGCGAGGCAGGTCGAGCAGGCTGACGGCGTCATCGGGGATGATCAGCCGGGCGGGCCAGGTGGTCCGGTCGCGGTGGTGGTCGGCGAGAACGCCCAGTACGACGGCGCGGGCTGCGGCGGGTGCGGACGGGCCGTGCAGGTCGAGCCGGCCGGTGCGGAGCAGCTCGGTAGGGAGCCCCTCTGCAGGCTCTTCGGGGTCGATGCGGCCGGGGGTGGTGGTGCTGGTGGAGGGGGTTGTGGTCGGGCTGGGAGGTGCCTGGCTGTCAGGGGCCGAAGCGTGGAGCACGGCGGTGCTGAGGCCGGTTGCCGGTGGCGGTGCGGCGGACGGGTCGCTGACGGGTTCAGGGTCGTCGTCGTCGGTGGTGGGTGGGCGGCTGGCGCGCAGGATTTCGCGGATGACGAGGGGCAGGGGTGGGTCGGTGGAGATGGGCTGGCCGGGTGGGGTGGGGACGGGGCGGCGGCGGGTGCGCAGGAGCCGGGCGATGGTGACCGCGGCGGCGAGGGCGGTGATGAGACCGAGAGGCAGGACCGCGCCGGAAGGTAGCCGGATCGGATGGTCCTGGCCGGGCGCGGTGTGGGGTGGCGGGGGCGTGCTGGTGGGCGGTGGTGTGTGGGGAGGTGGTGTCGCCGAGGGGCCCGGGGCGACCGGGGCTGGGGGGAGGGTCGGGGTCCAGGCGGGAGTGGGGTTGCTGCGCTGTGGCGTGCTGGGCGACCGGGGTGTGGGAGCTGTGGGGCTGGGAGCTGCGGCCGGGATGTCCGCCTGCGGCCCGCTCGGACCTGTCGGGGGGAGTGGGATGGCTGTGCTGGGTGCTGCCGGCGCCGGTGGGGTGTGGCCGGCGGGGGGTTGGGCGTCGGGGGGTAGGTGCAGGATCCAGCCGGGGCGTAGCAGGTCGGGGGTGGTGAGCTGGGTGCCGTCGGGTTGGATGCGGCCGTGGTTGAGGGCCCAGATGTCGTGCCAGCGCAGGCCGTCGCGTAGCCAGGTTTCGGCGAGGGACCAGAGGGTGTCGTAGGGGGCGACGGTGCAGCTTGGCCCGGCCGGCGCGGTGGGATCCGCGGGGGCGGTGACGGGTGCGGGCCGCTGGTAGGCGGCGAGGACCGCGGATGTCGGCGGCCCGGTGCTGGTGCGGGTGGTGGCGGTGAGTAGGCCGGCGAGGATCGTGCCGACGAGGACGGCGGCCAGGGCCTGGGCGGGGCCGCCGGTGGGCAGCCGGGGCCGGTGCCAGCCGCCGATGGTGGCGACGACTTCGACGGCGATGGACACCGCGATCAGGGCGTAGGTGTACCAGAACAGGGCGCCGATCAGGCCGAGGATCAGGTCCTGGGTGAGTGGTGAGCTCGCGGTATCGACGATCTCTGTCCAGCGTGGAACGTGGTCGGGCAGTGGCCAGCCGATGAGCTGCCACATCGCGGCGGGTGCGGCGATCAGGACGGCGCTGGTGGCGGTGAGGCCGGCGAGTGCGCGTAGGAGTCCGCCGAGACGGTGCAGCGGTCTGACCCGGCGTGGTCTGGCCCGTCTGCTCACAGAGTGCCTCCTGGGACGGAGGGGGTGGTGACGCCGTGGATGGGGGCTGCGGTGGCGTGGCCGGTGACGGTGAGCGTGTCGACGCCGACGACCCGGAGGAGCTGGGTCGGCATCCGTACGGTGACCTCGACCGTCACCGTGGTGGCGGTTGCGGTGACGGTCCCCTGCGTCCCGGCGGCGGTGAGGTACTGCTCGGCGCGGCGGCGGGCGGCGGGTGGGTCGAGGTGGACGACGCCGCTGGTCCGATAGGTCTCCAGGTCCAGTCCTTGGGCTCCGGCGCGGGCGGCTTCGGCGGCGAGGCTAATCGCGGTCGCTTTCCGGTCCAGGGCGAGCCCGCCGTCCACGACAAGTCCGGTCACTCCGATCAGCGCGACCGTGAGCACGAGGAAGAACGCCGTCACTGTCCCCCGATCCCGATCCCGATCCCGATCCTGGTCCTGGTCCTGGTCCTGGTCCCGGTCCCGGTCCCGGTCCCGGTCAGGCACGGTGGAACCGGTCCCAGCCCGCTGCGGTGACCGCAGCTGGGCTGTCGGAGATCGGCAGTCGCAGCCGGGCGGAGGGTGGTGTGGGGTGGATGTCGTCGAGGCGCCAGTCGCCGTCAGTCCAGGTCAGCGTCCAGGTGACCGTCCCGATCAGCGGTGGGGTAGGCGTGGCGCTGGTGGCGACCCTGCTGGTGTGGAGGAGGGCGACTGTGGTGCGGTCAGCCTCCGCGGAGAGGATCCGGGCGCCGAGGGGGCGGAAGAACAGCGCACCGTCTGGAGGGAGATGGGGTGGGCTGTAGCCGTCGTCGACGATGCCTTCGGCGCGTGTCAGATAGCCGCGGGTGGCGATCACCGCGAAGATGCCGGTCTGGTCGGCGGGATCGCGGGGCATCACCATCTGGCTCCAGCGGACCGCAGCCGACACTGCTCCGGCGGTGGTGTGTGGAAAGTGCAGCGGTACCCCGTTGTCCGCGAAGGTGCGTGCCGGTGGGAGGAGCATCTGGCCGTCCGGGTCGGGGCTGTCCTGCAGGGGGGAGGCCGCCGCCGGGGGCGGGCCGGAGGTGACAGTGTGCTGGCTGTCGAAGGCGGCGACCACGGCTACGGCACCCACCGCGGCCAAGGCGGCGACGGCGCCGAGCAGGGCGGAGGCGCTTCGCCACCGCTTCCTCAGGACGCGGGCTACTCTCACGTGCGTTCACCGATCCGGGCCAAGACCGGGCCGCCTGTGGGAAGACGGGCGGTGATGACCGTCCGATAGAGGTCGATGGGGGCGCTCGCCGTGGCGGTGAGGGTCCGCTGTCCGGGGATGGGCAGGCCGGCGGCGAGGTCGGACTGGTCGAGCTGGCAGACCACGGTGGCGCGGGCGACGCCTCCGGGGTGGAACTGGCTGGTGTCGACCTGGACGGTGAGGGCGGTGCAGGGCCCTGCACCGGTGAGGTCGGGGGCGATGGCCGCTTGGGCGGCGGCGCGGGCCTGGGTGGGGGTGCGGGCGATGCTCGCGGCGCGGGCGGCGGTGTGTGCGGCGCTGTCGACCTGCCCGCGGGCGTTCACCGCTCGCCCCGCGTAGACGATCAGCACCAGCAGCAGAATGATCAACGGTGTGAGTAGGGTGAGCTCGACGGCGGCCGATCCCGTATCGCTAGCACCTTCTGCGCTCGGTTGCGCAGGCCCGCATCGCTGCCACCGGTCGGGGCGGGCGGAAGAGCGGTTCATGGGGTGAACCGCTCGACGGTTCCGGTGGCGTGACCAGTCACGGGCAGCGAGATCCCGGGCAACAGGCTGACCGCGGTCCCGGTGACCGTGATCGTGACCGTCTCTGGGCGGGCATCGAGCTGGACGTGGGTGGCGGTGAGGACGGTGTCGCCGAGCTGGTCGAGGGTGATCTGCGCGGCATCAGATCCGGCGGTGGGGGTGGCGCCGTAGGCGCGGGCGGCGTCCGCGCCGCGGCGTGCGGCGGTGGCGGCGATGTGGCTGGCGTGGGCCCACAGGGCGTACTGGACGACGACCAGCAGCATGGTGATCAGCAGGGGTGTGGCGATGACCAGCTCGACGCTGACCGCGCCGGTGTCGGGGGCCTCTCGGCTGTCGCCGGTGCGCTCGGGGAAGCGCCATAGGGTGCGGCGGCGGGCGGGCCGTGGTGAAAGCGGGCCCGGCCGGGTGTGGAGGGTGGGTGGCGGGGTCATAGGTCGATGCTGTTGGCCTTGTCGATCAACGCCCGGCCGATGATCCCGATGACGGCGAGCGCGAGGATGACCAGCAGTGCGGTGACGATGACGGTTTCGGTGCTGTAGCCGCCGTCCCGGTCCTCCTCACGGGCCCGGGTCTCCCACGCGTGCAGACGGGCGTAGGCGAGGGTGAGCAGGCCGAGCACCATGGCGGTGGCTGCCGCTACTGGACGGCGGATCGCAGCGCGGGGGCCGGCGCGGCGGAGTCGGGGCACGGCGGGAGGGATCCTTCCGGGCAGGGGTCGGAATAGGTGAACTCGCGGACCTTTCACAGGCTGGTCATGACGCGGGCGACGGCGGGGTAGCCGATCAAGAGAAGAAATCCGAGGAAGAGCAGGGCGACGGGTAGGGACATGCGTTCGGTGGCCGCGGCGGCGTCCGCGTCGGCGTCGGTGAGGGCGCGTAGGCGGATGGAGGCGGCTTTGGCGGCGAGGGAGGCGCGGATCTTCGCGCCTTCACCGCCGGCGAGTTCCACACTGGCGGCGGTTTCGACGATGTCGGGGATGCTGTGGCGGTGTCCGAGGTCGGCGAGGGTGGTCCAGATCGGGGTGCCGGTGAGGACAGCGGTGTCCACAGCGCGGCGCAGCTGGGTGTAGGCGGGGCCGGTGCCGATGGACGCGGCGTCATCGAGGGCCTGCTCGACCCCGGCGCCGCCCGCCAACGCGATCACCACCAGATCCAAAAAGCTCGAGAAGGCGGCGCGCAGCGCCCGGCGGTGGGCTGCGGCGTCGGCGCGGACGGCCAGATCCGGTGCGACGAACCCGACGGCGGCGAGGACGAGCGCACCCGCCGCCGGCAGCACCACAGGCAGCCTCACCCCACCGACGGCGAGGACGACGGCCAGGAGCGGGAGCAGGAAGAACCCGACCACCCCGCTGGTGATCTTCTCGGCGAGGTGGGTGGCGGGATCCCGGTCGAGCGAGACAAGGTCGCGGCTGATGCTGGCCGGGATGAGCGAGCCGGGAGTAAGCCGGCGGGCGAGAGGACGTCCCGCGCGAGCCGCCCACCCGCCCGAGACTGTCGCTGGTTCGCCGGGGGTGGGTGGGGTGGGGTGCAGGTCGGCGATGAGCTGGCGCAGGTCGGGTTCGGCGGGGCGCAGCCCCGTCCAGACCAGCCACAGCCCGACACCCGTGGCCGTGCCGCAGGCGAGCAGAAGCCCGGTCATGGCCGACTCCGCGCGGGTAGGCGGGTCAGGATTCTGCCCGAGGTTGGCGTGCGGCCCATCCGTGACAACCAGGTCAGGCCGCCGGCGAAGAGGGCGGCGACGGCGAGCAGCATCAGCTGCCCGCCCGCGCTGTCATAGGGCTCGACGAAAGCGGGAGAGAGGACGACGAGGCCGAAGGCCATGACCAGGGTGGTGGTGGCGATGACCCGGGTGGAGGTACGGATCCGGGCGCGTGACGCCGCGGTGCGCAGCCGCAGCGCGGTCTGGTCGCGGGCGGCGGCGGCAAGCCGGCCCAGCAGGTCGGCGAGATTGCGGGCCTGGCGGGTCGCGGCCATCACCAGCGCCGCGACCACCAGGTCCGCGGTCGGGTCATCGACCGCGTCCGCGAACTCCGCAAGCGCATCGGGCAGACGTACCCCGGCGTCGAGGGCGGTGGCGAGCTGCACGACCTCGGCACGGATAGGAGCTGGGGTGATCGGCGCGGTGGCGCGGATCGCCTGTTCGAGGCCGGCGGCGCCGGCGAGGGTGTCGCGCAGCATCTCCGTCCACACCGCAATCGCCTCGACCCGGTCGGTGCGGGCCTGCTCGGCCCGGCCCGAGGTGAGCAGCCCCGGCAGGATGACCACCGCCAGGGCCGCCAGCGCCGCGGCCACCGGCCAGCCCGTGAGCAGCCCGACCGTGAGCGCGGCGGTGACCGCGCCGAGGGCGCGGGCGGCGCGGGCCTGGCGGGACAGGCCCCCGACCTGCCGGCCCGCCCACGCGCGGGCTGCCGCGGTGAACGGGGCGGTGCCGGTACCGGCCAGCCAAAGGCCGATCCCGCAGCCCGTCCCGCAGCCGACCGCGAGCAGCACCCCGGCATCCGCGGTCACCATGGCGCCCAGCCACCGTCCGGGCTGCTGTCGGCACTGGGAGCGCGGTAGGAGTGCTGGTGGTTGTCGACGCGGGCGAGCAGGGCTGCGGTGTCGGGGCGCAGCGGTGCACCGGGGACCGCGGCGCGGTCGGGGCCGGGGCGCCACACCTCATTCGTCGAGATGATCATCCCGTCGGCGCCGACGACCTCACGGACGCTGGAGACGACCCGCCGCCCGTCGGGGGTGTAGCCGAGGTGGATGACGAAATGCGCCGCGCTCGCCGCGAGCAGCATGGTGGCTTCCATGCTGAGCCGTTCGGCGGCCTGCGCGGCATAGGCGGCCAATTTCAGGAACACCGCGCCGGAGGAGGAGGCGTGGATGGTGGCCATCGACCCGTCGACACCCATACTCATCGCGTTGAGCATCGGAATGACCTCGGCGCCGCGGACTTCTCCGACGATCACCCGGTCGGGGCTCATCCGCAGCGCGGAGCGGGCCAGGTCAGCCTGGCTGAACGCGCCTTCGCCTTCGATGTTGGGCTCGCGGGCCTGCAGTGCGACGACGTCGCCGTGCTGCCCGTCGCGGTCGAGGCCGAGTTCGTAGCTGTCCTCGATCGTGATGATCCGCTCGGTGTACGGGATGTCGGCGGCCAGCGCCCGTAGGAAGGTGGTTTTCCCGATCCCGGTCCCGCCGGCGATGAGCAGGTTGCGCCGGGCCAGGACCAGCCGGTTCAGAAAGTGCCGTAGCTCGGCGTTGAGCATCCCGAGGTCGGTGACGAGCTGGTCCAAAGTGATCTGCTGGTAGCGGTGGCGGCGGATCGACACCACCGGCCGATGCGCCACCGCCATCAGGGCGTGGAGCCGGGAGCCGTCGGGGAGCTGGCAGGACACCTCCGGGGAGGCCCGGTCCCAGCGGCGTTCCTCCACCCCGGCCCGTGCCACCACCGTGCGGACCAGCTCGACGAGCTCGGCGTCGGAGCGGGCGACGGCGGGGAGGCGTTCGCGGCGGCCGTCGAAGCGGCGCACCCACACCACATCGCAGCCGTTCACCGAGATGTTCTCGATGCTCGGGTCATCCAGCAGCGGCTGCAGCCCGCCCAACCCGTAGAGGCTGTCGAGGACGGTTCGGCTGATCTGTTCCTCGACCTGGGCGGACAGCAGCTGCCCGCCGTCGGCGAGCTGGGTCTGGGCGTGCTGCGCCAACACGGCGGAGATCAGCTCCGAGGTCAGCGCCCGCTGATCCGCCCGACCCAACGGCGGGAGGCCCTGGGCTTCTCGGGCTTGCAGCCGCGCGGACAGCGCCGCGCCGACCTGCACCCGGACCCGGGCTGCCAGCGCGTCGACGTTGTCGGTCATCGCTGGCCTTCCCGGTGACGTGCCGGGGGTGGGCCGGCCCGGTCAGGGACCGTGGGAACCCAGCCGGACACCGCAGCCCGCTGCTCCCCCCGCTGCGGGAGGGAGAACGTCGAGCGGGGCAAAGCAGGAGGGTGAACACCGGCCCGCAGCGGCGGTGGACCTGGTGGCGCGACCGTGGGTGGCGGGGCGAGGGCCCGCGACGATCCGGTGGGCTGTGCGGCGAGGCGGCGGTCGAGTGTGGTGGCGATGTCGGCGGCGGCGCGTAGGAGCTGGGAGCGGCGGGCTCCACGGCCGAACCGCCCCCCGGACACACCAGCCGCGGCCCGCGGATGATGCGGCAACACTCCGACCACGGGCAGGCCGACAGCGTCCTCGACCCGTCCGGTGGGCCAGGCGGATTCACCGGCGAGGATCAGCACGCAGTCCCGGCGGCCTGCGCCAGTCAGTTCCCCGGCCCGTGCCGTCACGCGGGCCAGCTCGGCGGGGACCGGACGCACCAGCACTGCCAGCACCCCGGCTGCCCCGGCGATCGGCAACGCCGGAGAGGCGGGGTCGAGCCGGCCGCAGTCCGCCACGATCAGCCGGCCTGACGCTGCCTCGGGCACTGACCCGGTCTGGGCGAGGACCGCGACCGCTCCGCGGGCCGAGCCCGCCTCCACCGGCCCCGCCACCAACCCCACATCGCCGGCGAGTTCCCACACGTGCGCGTCCACCGGGGCTGCTCCGCCGCGGGCGGCAGCCGCCCAGCTCAACAGTCCTGGATAGCCCCGCAGCTGATACCAGCCGGCCACATCCCCGCCCGAGGGGTCGGCCTCCACCAGCAGCGGATCGGCTTCGGTCTGACCGGCCGGCCAGGCCGCTGCCAGCGCGAGCGCCGCCGTCGTCACCCCCGGCGAACCCTTCACCGACCCCACCACGACCAGGCCGCTCACCGGGACACCGCCCGGACCACCAACGCGACCCGCCCCGCCGCCGCGGCTTCGGCCACTGTTTCGGCGTCCCCGTCCGCGACCTGCAGCGACACCACCACCCCATCGGTTCCGGCCGGGTCCGCCTCGTCGCCTTGGACAGTCACGACCAGCCCCTGCACCGACCGGGCCGGTGAGCCCGTCGAGGGCGTGGAAACCGTGGGGTCGGCGCCGCTGGTCGACGCCGCGGTGAGGATGACCGACACCCCATCGCCCCGAACCAGCTCCGGGGGGTACTGGCCTGCCTTCAGCGCCGCCCCGACCACTGCCCGCCCCGCCGGCGGCACCCGCGACCCATCCCCCACCGCACCCGCAGGCAGCAGGCTGCCCGCCACCAGCGGCACCACCGCCACCCGGCCCACGACCGCATCCACCGCGTCCGCAGCCACCACATCCACCCCGGCCCCGGCACCCACCGACACCGGGCGCAGATCCTGCACCGTCAACACCCGGCCCGCCGGGACGTCGCGGGCCACGACCAGCAACTCCCTCCGGCCTTCTCGCTGACCACCGATGACGACGAACGCCGCGACGGACAGCGCGACCAGCAGCACCCCGACCAGCGCCCGCCGCGCCGCCCCACCCCGCGACCCCTCCCGCACCGGCAGACGCACATCCCCATGACGCCGCGTCCGGCCCGCCGCGCTCACCTGCCCGCCCCCGGCAACACCAGGCCCTGCGACTCCCCAACCGCGACCGACGCGGCCGTCTGGGATGTCAGCCCCGCAGCTTCACCGCTCTGACCAGCACCCGCCCACCCCACCTGCCAGGTCACGGTCACCGTCACCGAGAACCGGCCCCCCGGCTGACCCGCCGAACCACGAGCGAACGCGATCGAACACTCCGATCCAGCTGCCGGATCATCGACACCCGGCCGAAACGCCCGGCCTGGACCCGCACAGCGGATCTGCCCACCGGACCCGAAATCCCACAACACCGACACCGGCCGCGCCGTCGCCGTCACCGACACCCCCGGCACCGCCGCCGTCGCCGACACCGGCCCCCACCCACCCGAAATCCACAACCACACCGGAACCCCCACCGTCTGCACCACATCCAGGCCGGGAGACACCTCCACCACCGGAGACGGCAACACCAGCTGACTCACAGCCCGCTGCGCCACCACCTCCGGCGAAGGCGGAACAACCGCCCCCATCGCCGCATCCGGCCGCCACACCACCGCCCCGCTACCACTGATCCCAACGCATTTCCGTTCATACCAGGAACCCGCAACGCCAGGAGTTGCTTCCATCGCCTCTAGCGCGGGAGTCGCAACGAAATCAGTGGCGGACCGGTAGTAGCAGCCATCCGCGCTGAGCCAGCCAAGATCGGGGTCCACGCAGAGAACTTCCTCGGTCGCCGTGGGTATCCTGCACATTCGAGCGGAATTTCCTCGTTGCGGTGCGGTCGGGGGTTTCGGGTTACCGCGGTAGTCCTCGATCGGCTTTCCGTCCGTCCCGGCCCAGAGGTGGCAGGTTGTCTCGCTGCATTCGGTCGACCCGAATGCGTCGTCAGCGTGTGCTGGTGCGGCGAACAAGACCCCCATAGCGATCGCCATGACCAGTGGTAGCCGGAACTGCATTAGCAGGTGCCGAGCGCCTGCACGACGAGTTGATCGACTTTCCACTCTCCGGCCGTCTGTACCGCAAGAGCCTGAATAAAACGTCGACCACCAGGAGTGTCATTCTCCAGTTGTCCGTCTGTTCGATAGTTCAGCCAGTTAGAGCTGTCCACGCAATCTGTGATAGTGATCCGATCGGGATTGCCCGGAGGTGTCGCGGCCGACGTCTTGGGCGACAGAACTGGCTCGCCACGAGCGACGAGACCATCCCGCCAATTTGCATAGACGCCGCGATAGATGAGGGACAACGCCGGTCCGCTCGCGTGGGTCGCCAACCGCGGGTTCTGGTAGTCGCCGGTGGCGGCGATCGCGACCCAGTCTTCCCACATGCCCCGGTAGGCGGCGAGGGCATCGCGCTCAGCGACCTGTGCCGCGGTCAACGACGCTGAGGGGCTGGCCGGGGAGGGAATGGGCCGGGCCGTTGCTGGAGGTGCCGGCGCTGGTGGGGCGCCGGTGCCGTCGGCGCAGGCGTTGGTTGCCAGTAGGGCCAGCAGGGCGACCGTGCCGCCGAGCGACCATCCGTGCCGCCTCACGTTCCGTTACCCATCTGACCCATGCCCCTCGCTTAAGTGACCCCCTCAAGGTGTGAGAGTTATAGACCCTCTACACCAAGTGAGGACAAGGGGTGTAAATCTCACAGGAGACACGGTGGGCGGAACGGTCTAGGCTGCGCCGGAGCAATCCGGTCAGCTACTCTGAGTAGCTTATCGTCTCAAGTGCGAAGGCTGGGCAGGCGGCCAAAGCGCTGCAGCCAGGCGGGCGGTCCCGGCGGCCGGTCCGCGGGCGACGGCGATCGCGAATGCGGAAAACCGCTGGTCAGATCCCTGGCCTTCCGCGGCCCCCGCAGCCCAGGCACTTGTCGATCTTGTTTTGTCCTCGACGTTTGCCTCAGAGTGGCCTGCTCGGCTCGGCGAGTCCAAGGGTTGACTCAACGTAGTGGTCCCCGGCTAGTCCGAGGGCGTCTTCATCGTGCCGATGCAAGTGCATGGCAGGTTCCTGCAAAATTGTTTTAACCCAGAGGATCAAGAATCTGCCATGGTCGGGGCGCTCGAAGCTCCGTGGCGCGACGGACAGTCATCTTCCTGCCTGGCCCTCCCGGTGGGGACCGGGCGACACGGGATGATCAGCAGGAGATGTCCCGACGGTTGTCCCTGGTCGGGATCGTGCCCAGCACGGACATGCCGTCGCGCAGCGGGGCCGTGGCGGGCCATGCTGATCCGGTCGGTGACAACGAGTTGGGTGAGCTCACGTGACACGCGTCGTCAGCGGTGAGAGCGCGGGTCGGCGGGCCGGACGGCAGCGCTGCTCCGTTGCGCGCCTTGGTCGTGCTGCACGTGGCGTTGCCAAGATCAGTAAGTGATCGTCAGGCGATTCTCGCCTTTGATGATCATTCTGGTTCGGGTGGTGGTGTCGGGTGTGCCGCGGTGCAGCGTGATCGTCGGTGCCGCGGTGCGGTCCTTGTCCCAGGCGTGGATCGCGGTGATGATCCGGTCGGTGAGCTGATGACCCTTCGGGCCGTGCCCGATGGCGCCCAGGACATGGGCGTACCCGTCGTGTTCGCGGGTGAGGGTGAGGTAGGCCAGGGAGTCTGCGTCCACGAGAGCCGGGCTACCCAGCGGGATGGCGGGTGTGCAGAGCTGCGAGGTGACGGCGGGCCCTCGGGCGGTGATGCGGCAGCAGCCTGCCTCGGTCGCGGCGAGGCGGAGCCAGATGCCGTCCACCGGGGAGCTGCGGCCCGAGACGACGCCGGAGAGCGCGACGGCCCGGTCACGGTAGAGGACTCCACTCAGAACGGTGCTGCTGATCGGCTGGTCCTGATCCCAGGCCAGGGAGACGAGGCCGTCCTGGTGGATGGACGCAACCCGTTCTCCTTCATGGCTGACATGGCTGATCATGGGCGTGAGGCCGGCCGGTTCGGCCATGTCGGAGACCATGCGGTCACCGTGATGAGCGAATCCGATGCTCCAGCTCGCGCCGCGCAGGCGTAGGGGGACGACGAGTCGGCCGCCGCGGCCGAGCTGGTCCCACCAGGCCGCGGGGATGTCCCAGGCGTCGGCGGCGACGATCCGGTGGTAGGGCGCGCCATCGGGGTGGCCGTGTCGGCCGTCGCCGGTGAGCGCGGTGATGGCGGTGTGGCCGGTGGCGGTGAGGGTGTCGCGGGCCGCAACGGTGAGGTCGGGGTCGATGTCGAGGGTGGTGACGTGTCCGCCCTTGCCGGTCAGGTGGGCGAGGAGGGCGGTGGTGTAGCCGGTGCCAGTGCCGATCTCGAGGATCGTCTGGTCGGGAAGGACGATGAGTTGTTCGAGTGTCGTGGCGACGGTCCCGGGCGCTGACGCCCAGCTCAGCACCGGGCCGTCGGCTGTGCGTTTGGTGATGATGTCCTGCTCGGAGTACGCGACCCGCGGCGGTACAGCGGGAAGAAAGTGGTGGCGGGGCACGGCGGCCATCGCGTCCGCGACGGCATCGGTGAGGACTTTCCCGGAGCGGGCGAGCCGGCGGACCATCGCCGTGTGTAGGGCGTCCGGGGAACTGTCGCGTGTGGGCAGGGTCACGAGAAACGATCTCTTTCGATGTGGACGGCGCTGGCAGGTTGCGTAGCGGGTGTCATGGGGGGCTGGCCGTGGCCTGGACGGGGGCGATGCTCTGTCCGGTCAGGGCCGGGTCTGGGTGAGCCGACGGTGGAGGGTGGGGAACAGGCGTAGCGCGTTGCTGCGGGCGATCGCAGCCCCGGTGACCGCGTCCAGCGCCGGGTCGGCACACAGCTGCGCGAGGCCGTCCGCGACGGTGGCCGGGGGCACGGCGTGGGAGTCCGAGCCATAGAGAATCGCCCCAGCCCCAGCCCCAGCCCCAGCCCCAGTGGCGGTGGCGGTGGCGGTGAGCAGGGTGGGGGTTGCGTAGGGGGACATGGGCCCGGCGGTGTCGTAGGAGAACCGCTGCACGGCGGCCCGTACCGTTGCCGGGTCGGCGCCATAGCCCAGCCCACGGCCGGCGGTGAGGCGACCGGCGAGGTAGGGGAACGCGCCACCGCTGTAGGCGAGGATCCAGCGGATGGCCGGGTAGCGGTCGAGAGTCCCGGACATGGTGAGCGAGACCGCGGCCCGGGTGATGTCTGTGGGCTCATCGACCACGAACGGCGGCAGGGAGCCGGGGTACAGATCGGGCGGGGCGTCGGGGTGTACGAGGACGACCGCGTTCCGGGCGTGCAGCGCGGCCATCACCGGATCAAACGTCGGATCGCCGAGGAGGTGGTCTCCGTCGTGGGTGGTGAGGAGTACTCCGTCGGGGTGTAGCTGGTCGTACACCCGGTTGATCTCGGCGAGGGCGTCGTCGACGTCGAGGAGGGGAACGCGGGCCAGCCAGCCGAAGCGGGTCGGGTGATCGGTGGCGATCCCGTGCAGGCTGTCGTTCACCAGCCGTGCCAGTTCCGAGGTGTGCGCGATGGTGGGGGTCAGTGCGGCGGGGATCGGCGTGGACAGCACCGCGAGTTCGGTGCCATGCTGGTCCAGCGCTGTCAGCGTGTCGCGGACACTCCACGGTGCGAACAGCGGCCTCTCAAAGCCTGGGGGCCAGTCTGCTGCCGCCAGCCAGGAACGCACCGCGCCTGGCATCGCGTGATGATGCACATCGATACGCGGCGGCAGTTCCAAGGCCCGCCCCGGTCGGCCCGACGGGTCCGTCCTGTCGATGCGCCGGGCTACCGCGAGCCCTCCGGCCATCAGGCCGGCCCCGAGCACCACCCCTGCCCCTAGCCCGAGCAGCCGGCGCCGTGACAGGTCCGCGCCCGAGCCGGTGGCACGCGCTCCGGCCTCGGGTTCGTCGGCTGGACAAGCCGCTGGAGACCCCTGTTTACCGGGCCGCTCGCCGTCGGCGGGCGGGAACCCGGCAGGTTCATGGTGGTCAGCGTGGGCTGGGAGACGGCCGTTGAGCCGAGGGTCGGGAACAGAGTCCGCGCGGCGTTCGGACACGTCAAAGCCTTCCGTCGCTGGGCACCAGGCATGGGTCGGCGGGGCCGACGGCGGGGGATGGCAGGGGGCGAGCGAGCCGCTGCATTGGTCACCCGCTGCCCTCCAGGGACGGGTGAACGCGGGCCTCCGCACGGCCACGACTGCCAGGACCGGGCCCTGGCCGGGACCGCACGCAACGGAAAGCGGATCGGCTTCTCTTGAGGTGCAGGCCCCGTTACGGCTTTCGAGCGAGGACAGCCCAGACTGACACCTGTTCGTCCATCAGCGCGTGGTCCGCATCGGTGTCGGGCCGCCATCGGTGCGCCGCGACGATCCCGGGCTCGACCAGCTCCAACCCGTCGACGAACCTGGTCACCTCGGCACGGCTACGTGGCTGCGCCGGGATACCCCGGTCCCGGTAGGTCTCGGCGAGGAGACCGATGCTCTCCTTGTCGAAGTCGGCGGTCACCTGCGACAAAGCCAGGTAGCTGCCCGAGGGCAACGCCTCCAGCAGCCGGCTCACCACACCGAGCGGGTCGGCCTCGTCGGGCACGAAATGCAGCACCGCGATCAGAGTCAACGCCACCGGCCGGGACAGGTCCAATGTGTCTCGGACCTCCGGCGACGACAGGATCTGCTCCGGCTTCAGGAGGTCGCAGTCCAGATAGGCGGTGCGCCCCTGCGGGGAGCTGGTCAGCAACGCACGGGCATGAGCCAACACGAGCGGGTCGTTGTCCACGTACACCACCGCCGCCTTCGGCAGGATGCCCTGAGCGACCTCGTGCAGGTTCGGAGACGTCGGAATCCCCGTCCCCACATCCAAAAACTGGTCAACTGCCGCCTGCTCGGCCAGGTATCGCACAACCCGGTGCAGGAACCGCCGATTCGCGCGCGCTGCCTTCGCTACGTACGGGAAGACTTCCACCGCGGCCTCGGCGGCTTCCCGGTCCGCCGGGAAATTATCCTTCCCGTCCAAGAAATAGTCGTAGATCCGCGCGGAGTGCGGAAGAGTGGTATGCAATTGAGTAGATGGTAGAGGGAAGGGGGTGTCGTTCATGGAATTTCCTTGGTCAAGCCGTAAATGGTCGGTGCTACTTGTCTGTGGACAGGTGGGCAGCGTGCTTTCCCTAGTTTCTGCCACCCGCCACGCCGATTCTTGATATGCATGGGCGCCAGATCTAGCGTCCACAGGGCGAGCCTTAACCTAGCTCCGAGGGCAGTCTGATGGGAAAGAGGCGGAACACCTTCGATCGAACCGGACAGGGATCCGAGCAGCAAGGCCGCGGCCCAGGTCGTGCTGCTAGCCGAATCCCGAGACTTTCTCGTTCTGCCCTTCGCCTGCTGCTCTCAGAGGGGGGCATACCGGGCTTAGTCAGGAGCGTCGCTGCGTGCGCGCGGAAGAGCGGTCAGGCGGGGCAGGCCGCTTGGATCGGCACGCCCGAAGGGGACGCTGCGGTCTGCCCACGCACAGCGCATGTCACTAGCCTTTTCCCTAGCCTTGTGCCGCTGGCGGAGACGTTCGCGACTAGCCTGATCTCGTTGCGTGATGAGGAGGTGGGCGGATGGCCGACGGACAGGGACGCCTGATCGCTGCGTACCGGGGGTGGTACAAGCTCAGCCAGCCCGCGCTCGCGGAGGCCCTGGCGGATGAAGGTGAACGTGTAGATGCGGCGACGAAGGGACCCGGTAAAGCGGGAGTACGGCCATCGGTCGGCCGGGATCTGGTCTCCCGCTGGGAACGGGGCGCCTGCGACGTCAGTCCCCGATACCGCCGGTTACTCTGCGCTGTCTTCCACGCCAACCCCGCTGAGCTCGGATTCCGCCCACCGCTACCTGGGGAACGGATCGTTCGCCCCTGGGACGAAGCTGGCTCCCACGCCGACCCCATCCTCGACGAGGACCAGAGCGGTGCAGAGGTGGCGCAAGTCCTGCGGCGCGACGGCCGGAGGAACAGCGACATGCCACTATCTGCCGCGCTCCCGCCGGGTGCGCCGCGGTCATCTGTACCCGGCGACGAGGCGAACCCGCCCGTGACCTGCACCGATAGTGAGATCCTGGCGGATATGAACCGACGCGACATCCTCACGGCCGGCACGACGATGGCGCTGACGTCCGCTGGCGGCCCTCTGCCATGGATTGCCCCGTCGTCGGTGGCCGACACGGGGTTCCGTGTGGGTAGTGAACAGGTAGACCTCCTGCGATCCGCGGCGGAAGATCTTGATGTTCTCGACCAGCGGTTCGGAGGCAACCGGCTATGGCGGTCGGCCCGCGCTCACCTCATGTCCGTCCACCACCTCATCGACCAGGGAAGCTATAACGACGCTGTCGGACAGAGCCTGCACGGCATCGCCGGCCAGCTAACAACATCATTGGGCTGGTTCTGCTACGACGCTGACCAGCAGGTAGACGCACGGGTCTACTACTCGGAAGCTCTCAACATCGCCACACTCGCTGGCGATGAGGCCCTGGCAACCAGAACCTTGTCGAACATGTCCCGCCAGTCCGTGGACCTCGGAAAGGCACGGGAAGCCGTGCGTCTCGCCCGTATCGCTTGCAGCCATGCTACGGCCTGGGCCGCTCCTCCTCGGGTCTTTTCCCTGTTGGCCATCCGCGAGGCGCAAGGCTACGCACATCTAGGCGACGCGACATCCGCCGAGAATGCGATTAAAAAAGCATGGACAGAATTCGATAAAGGCTTCCATCCGCGTGATCCTGACTGGGTCGAGTTCCTCAACGAAGCCGAGCTCACCTGCCTGGAAGGAATGTGCCGAATCGATCTGGGGCAGTACGGCCGGGCAGTCGATCTGTTGGCGCTTTCCGCACGTCTTCAGGACATAGAGCACTCCAGAAACCGAGGAATGTGTCTCGTTCGTCTCGCCTACGCCGCTCTGAACGATCGCGATCTGGACCATACGGTCTCGGCGGTGAGCGAATCTCTAGCGCTGGTCGAAGCGGGAATGGCCTCTACTCGCAACATAAAGCAACTTGGCCTCGTCCATGGCGGTCTTTCTCGTCATCATGATTATGCGCCGGTCAGGGAGGTTGCGGAAAAGTTGACTCGATACATCGCCTGACCTAGGCGAGAATGATGAGAATGAGGTTCTCGCAGTTGTGGATATCGATCTCAACTATTTGAGTGGGTCAGAGGCCAAGCTGGTTGTGGGTGAGCTTATTGACGCCTACGCCGATATTTATAACACTCCGCCCTATGCTGGCGACCCATTTTTCTCGACCGACGCTTTTGGGGAACGACTATATGCGGCTTTCGAAATGCCCGGATTTGGGGTATTGACAGCCCGCGTGGACAGTCGACTCGTCGGCTATGTGCATGGTGTCACCCTGGCTGCAGACAGGCCCTGGTGGGTCTCGCTCGGCACGGCTCGGCCGTCGACCGCACAAGTTGCAGCTGTGAGGGGCGATATGTTTTGGTTGCGTGAGCTGATGGTTCGCTCTGAGGTCTCCAATAAGGGAATCGGGCGGCGACTGCACGACTCCATGATCTCTAAACGGCGAGAGTCGTGGGCGATCCTGACCTGCGTTGTTGGTAACGAGCCAGCCCACGGGGCATATTTGCGCTGGGGATACAAAATTCTGGGAGAAGTCAAACACGCTCCGGAGTCCCCTGTTTATGATGTCATGATCCGTGATCCCCTGGTTGCCGTACCATAGGAGGTCGGACTTCTCGGGGCGTTCCTCGGATTTTCTTGGCCTGATCCAGAGCTCCCGGTGTGTTTACGCTCCTATCAATGATCTCGACGTTGGCCGTGGTCTCGGCGTGGGCTTCATCCCGATCGACCGGACGAGCGGCTCTACTGTCGGGATGGTCGTTATATGGGGCGACGTGACCTGGCAGGACAGATCGGGACCGGCGGGGACCGCCGCTGCTTACGGGCACTGCTCCGTGCCGCCGGTAGCGCGGCCGCCGACAGATGGAACGAGATCCTGCCGAAAGATCGTCACGGGGATGCCCTGTCGAGATCTGCTCGAGCGGTTCGAAGCGGGGAAGACCGCCCGCGAGTGGCGCGGTCGCTGGTCGCCGGACGGGCGTGGGAGCGGCTGGTGGTCGCGTCCTGCCATGAGACGGGGACAGCTACCAGCCCATCGGGGCCGCCGGCAGCGCTGGGCAGCCGGCGGCCGAGGCCGCCTCCACGGCGCCGGTCGGGTATCTCTCCGCCGCGCGTCGAGATCGGATAGCGGACGTGTCGCCGCCAGAGAAGTCTAGTAAGAAGGCTAGAGACGCGGCCTGGAACTCGGCGTCGCCGAGCTCGCCTCCATGCGGTTTGATCTATGTGTCCCTCCGTTTCGGTCCTCCATCCCATTGGCGCACGGCTAGCTATTGGGAAGAGTCAAATACCGACTCCGGCTACTTCGCGTGAAGGATAGAAATACCGCAGGCGATGGTATCTGTACAGGAGAAGCGAACATGCTTCACGACATACCAAGTCCGAACCCGCAGGTAAGAAGAGCATCTCACCGGTCGCCCTTCGACTCCGAAGACTGCCTTGCAACCGTGCAAGGGATTCCGTTTCTCGACGACACTTTCGCGGATCGCCGTCTGTTGGCAGCCGTCGCCGCAGTCCGACACGTGGAGGCCGAGCGGTCGGGCCTGGCATGCGGCGTCCTGGCCGGCGAGGCCGAGGTGTGGTTGGCGCCCTCGCGGGCGTTCATGCTCCGGGACCCACCCCCTATCCCGGCTGTTCCGCTGTCCCAGCAGCACAAGCAGCGTAAGGACGCGGCGTTGGAAACGTTGGCGTTCGCGATGCCGGCGTGGCGTCCGCTGCTGCGCCTCCCGGTGCGGGTGGCGTTGCTAGATCCCCCGACCGGAGCGATCTCCGCATCGTCGCGCGCCTGGCCTCAACATGTTCTCCTCAGCGAGGACGCCTTCGCCGATGACCGTGAGCTGTGCGAGCAGCTGCTGCACGAGATGTGCCACCAGTGGTGGTACCTGATCGAGGAGATCTGGGCGCTCAACGGCCCAGCCGCCACCTCGTCCGCGGTCCTGCCCTCCGGTACAGCTGGTCGCAGCCCGTCAGAGGTCCTCGGCGCCGCGCATGTCGCGACCGCGCTGATGCGCTGGTACCGCGTCACCGAACCCACCTCAGCCCGGATCAGCACTCTCGCCGCCTACGCGGACGGCTGCCTGGATCGCGTCGACACCCCGAACCTCACCCCCGCCGGTCGGCAGCTCGCCCATCGACTCCAGGAGGCACGATGACCACCGCCACCGCGGTGACACGAACCCAACGGCACCGCTTCCGCAGCTGGTCGACGCCGATCTACCAGGCCGACCTGCCCGGAGCCGATCACATCAATCAGATGTTGAAGCCGCTGATCCTCGACGCCGAGCAGAAGGACCCGCACGCGGCACTGTTCGGCGGCATCGACGCGATCAAAAGCTGCCAGGACATCCTGCGCTGGGGCCTCCCCGAGACCGCCTGGCTGAGCCAGCAGATCAGCCACGCGGTGACCGCCCTGACCGTCGATGTGCTAGGTGACGCCGCCGCCGAGGTCACGCAGGGAATCCTCGCCGAGGCATGGGCTGTGGTCTACCGCGGCGGAGGAAGCCTGCGACCCCACACCCACCACGACTCGGCCTGGTCCGGTGTCTACTACGTCGACGCCGGCGGGACGGACGCCGGCCATCTCCAGATGCTCGACCCCCGGCCCGCCGCCGTGGCCCGCGGCACATCCTCGGGAGCTGTCCGGACCGAGCCCCGGCCGGGGCGGATGGTCGCCTTCCCCGGCTGGTTGCCGCACTCGGTCCAGGCAACCCTGCCCGACGGAGGGCTGCGCATCGCCGTGGCCTGGAACGTCGCCTACGACAAGACCTTCGCGGCGATGTCATGACCGTCCTCGACCACACCGTCAGCCATCTGTGGGCCACCCCGGTCAGCGCCGGCCGCATCGACCTGACCGGCATCCTCCACGAACCGATCACATTCCCCGAGATCGGATCACCGTGCCAACAGCTCCCCGCCACCAGCGTCCTGGCCGACCCCGACACCTTGACCGCCGAACTGCTGACGTCGATCAACACGCTCACCGAGGCCGAGGGCATCCCACCCGTGGACACCCTCGACATCGAGGTGCAGCTGTGGCGGGCCGGCTATGACCAGCCCGCCGCCTCGCACCCCGCCGCCTACGTCGCCTGGTGCGTCCTGGCCGCGAGCGCCGCCCGGCACGCCGAGTCCGGCGCACTGACCCTGGCCGACCCCCGAGCCGGCAGCGCGCTCACCGCCATGCCCGGCCTGCCCTGGGGACGACAGATGATCATCAATCCGTCCCCGGGGGTATACCTGGCCGCGCCCGGCTGGCTCACCCACTCCGTGGTCCCCCTCGCCGACGGCCAGCACATCGTCGTCGCCATCGCATCCTCTCCCCGCTGACACCCTTCCAGGAAAGGACCGTTCCATGTCCCAGCCCAACGAGCGCGCCGCCACCAGCCTCCGACTCGAAGGCCCCGGCCTGGGCCTGGGCCTCGACCCCGCCGAGGTCGACGCCTACCTGGACCTGGCCCGCAGCGGCGTGATCATCCCCGAGACCGCCTGCGACAAGGGCATGCAGGACAACTTCGCCCTGCGCACCGAGACCACCATCACCCTGCAGCCCGCCACCGCCTGACCGCAGCCCGCCCGAAGAGGTGCCTGGGACCCGCGCACAGCGCCCGTCCCAGGCACCTCGCTGGCTGCGCGGCACATTCACAGCGTGTGAAAGGCTGCCATGTACCAGCCGTCGACCGGCCTCCTGGACATCTTCTACACCACCCTCCGCGCCGGCTGCGCCCGCCTCTCCGACGGCGGGGGACCGTTCGGCTTCGACATCACCACCGCGGTGCAGATCGACTACCTGATCGGCGCCTACGGGTGCGACGGCGTCATCGAGACTGGCTGTTTCCTCGGCGACACCACCGACTACCTCGCCCGGCTCTATCCCGCTCTGCCGATCGTCACCTGCGACGTCGTCGAGGAGCACGCCGCGTTCACCCGCACCCGGCTACGCGACCGGCCGAACACCACCGTGGTGACCGGCGACTCGGCGGCCGTGCTGGCGTCGCTCACCGGCCGGTTCGATCGTCCGCTGGTCTACCTCGACGCCCACTGGTACGACCGCTGGCCGCTGGCCGACGAACTGGCCGCGATCCCGGCCGGGATCGTCGCGGTCGACGATGTGGACCTCGACCACCCCAGGTTCGGCTACGACACCTACGGCGGCCAACCGCTCGACATCGCCCTGCTCGCCAGTCTGGTCGAGCTCGACACGCTGTATGTGGGCGATCCGTTCGCCGCCTACCCGTACCCGTGCCTCCAGGTCG
This sequence comes from Parafrankia sp. BMG5.11, assembly GCF_004337455.1. NCBI lineage: Bacteria > Bacillati > Actinomycetota > Actinomycetes > Frankiales > Frankiaceae > Parafrankia > Parafrankia sp. BMG5.11. The sequence continues at coordinate 49,229 of NZ_SJXI01000033.1, forward strand.
CTCGCCGCTCCGGCACCGCCTACCTGCCCGTCGGCCTTGGCACCCGGCCGCTGGCCGAAGGGGGCATGTTCCGACCGGTGCCGCTGCGGCCTACACCCACGCTGCCGAGCTGGCCGGACATGCCAGTTTCCCGTTCCCAAGCCTCACAGTTCGCCTCGTAGCCACGCCTGGTACTCGGCCTCCCACGCCTGGGGGTCGACGGCCGGCACGACGAGGCTGGAGGTCCAGCGGGTCAGCAGCGCGGTGAACTCGTTCTCCGTCTGCTGGCTCACCTGGCCGTGGACGTGAAAGAACGTGATCAGTCCGCCGGCGGCCGGGTTATCGGCGTCGCAGCCGGAGCAGAGCACGAACTGGTGGTGTCCTTGCACCGGCCCGCGCGCCGTCTGAAGGATGTGCGGCACGCGGGCCGCGGCCAGCCCCTCGCCGCCGCAGCGTGGGCAGCGCGGCGGGTCGGTGGTGGAGAGCAGGACAACGTCGGGCGGTGCAGCCGCCCGACGTGGCGGGTCGGTCACGCGGTCACGGCGCGGGCGCCGAGCAGGGCCTTGAGGTCCCCGAGCAGCGAACTGCTCGTCTGCACCTGGGGTTCGAGCAGCAGCAGATGGTTGTTCTGCGGGCCTTCGAGACGCAGGTGCACCGGGGTGGTACCCGGATGGGTCGTCAGGATGACCTTGAGATCAGCGACCAGCGGCGGCGTGATCTTGTGTGAGGGCAGGGTGATGACGACCGGCGGCCCGTTCACGTGCGTCGCGACATCGACCACCGTCAGGTCCTGGGCGAACAGCGAAACCGACCCCTCCCGCTCGTTGATCCTGCCCCGCACGGAGATGACCGCGTCGGTCGCGAGCGCGTAGGAGTGGATCTCATAGGACTGGGGGAAGAACAGCACCTCGATGCTGGCGTCGAGGTCCTCGACGGTCACGATCGCCCATGCCTTGGCGGTGTTCTTGTTGATCCGCCGGTCGATCTTGCTGATGATGCCGGCGATCTGCACGGTCGTCCCGTCGCTGGCCTCGGCGAGGTCGACGATCCGGGTGTCGCGGTGGCGGTCCAGCGCCCGCTCGGCACCTTCGAGCGGATGCGAGGAGACGTACAGGCCGAGCATGTCGCGTTCCTGGGCCAGCAGTTCCTTCTTCGGCCACTCGGGGCCGGACAGGTCCAGATCGAGCCCCATCGCCGGGCTCTCCTCCTCAGCGCCGCCTCCGCCGTCGCCGAACAGGTCGAACTGGCCAACAGCTTCTTGCCGCTTCGTGATGATCACCGCGTCGATCGCGGTCTCATGCACGTTGACCAGCACACGACGGTGATGGCCCAGGGAGTCGAACGCCCCAGCCTTGATCAGCGAGTCGATGGTGCGCTTGTTGCACACCCCGATGTCGACCTTCTGGAGGAAGTCGGCGAACGACTCGTACGCACCCTTACGTTCCCGGGCCGCGACGATCAAGGCGACGACGTTCTCCCCGACGTTGCGGACGGCACCCAGACCGAAACGGATCGACTCCCCGACCGCCCCGAACCGCAGGTCCGACTCGTTCACGTCGGGGGGCAGCACCTCGATACCCATCCGGCGGGTTTCGGCCAGGTAGACCGCCATCTTGTCCTTGTCGTCACCCACCGACGTCAACAGCGCGGCCATGAACTCGGCCGGATAGTTGGCCTTGAGGTAGGCAGTCCAGAACGACACGACGCCATACCCGGCGGTATGGGACTTGTTGAACCCATAGCCGGAGAACGGGACGAGCACGTCCCACAGTGCCTGGACCGCCGCCTCGGTGTAGTCCTGCTCCTTCATCCCGGCGGAGAAGCGAGCGAACTCCTTGTCCAGGATCTCCTTCTTCTTCTTGCCCATCGCGCGGCGCAGCAGGTCGGCGCCGCCGAGGCTGTAGCCGGCCAGCTCACGGGCGATGGCCATGACCTGCTCCTGGTAGACCACCAGGTGATAGGTCTCGCCGAGGATCGGCTCCAGCGCCTCGGCGAGCTCGGGATGGATCGGATTGATCTCCTTGCGGCCGTTCTTGCGGTCGGCGTACTCGATGTGGCTGTTGGCCGCCATCGGGCCCGGCCGGTAGAGCGCGAGCACGGCGGCGATGTCGCCGAACTTCGTCGGTGCCATCAGGCGCAGCAGGTTACGCATCGGCCCGCCGTCGAGCTGGAACACCCCGAGCGTGTCCCCACGGGCCAGCAACTCGTACGCCTTGTCGTCTTCCAGCGGAAGGGTGGACAGGTCGATGTCGACGCCGCGGTTGCGCTTGACGGAGTCGATCGCGTCACCGATGACGGTGAGGTTCCGCAGGCCGAGGCAGTCCATCTTGAGCAGGCCCATCTCCTCGCACTGAGGAAACGGGAACCCGGTGATGATCGCGCCGTCGGCGTCGCGGCGATGGATCGGCAGGACATCCAGCAGCGGCTCGGCACACAGGATGACGCCGGCGGCGTGGACACCGGTGCCTCGGGTCAGTCCCTCCAACCCCCGCGCCGTGTCGATGATCTTCTTGATGTCGGCGTCGGCCTCGTAGAGGGCCCGGATCTCGCTGGCCTCGCTGTACCGCTCGTGCTTCGGGTCGAAGATCCCGACCAGGGGAATCCCCTTCCCCATCACGTCCGGCGGCATCGCCTTTGAGATCTTGTCACCGAGGGCGTAGGGGTAGCCCAGCACCCGGCACGAGTCCTTGATCGCAGCCTTGGCCTTGATGGTGCCGAAGGTGTTGATCTGAGCGACCCGGTCCTCGCCGTACTGCTCGGTGATGTAGCGGATCACCTCACCGCGCCGGCGTTCGTCGAAGTCCAGGTCGATGTCGGGCGGGCTGATCCGCTCGGGGTTGAGGAACCGCTCGAAGATCAGCGCGTGCTCGATCGGGTTCAGCTCAGTGATACCCAGGATGTAGGCGATCATCGACCCGGTCGCCGAGCCACGCCCCGGACCCAGCCCGATACCCCGATCTCTCGCGAACTGGCAGATGTCGGCGACGACAAGGAAGTAAGCCGGGAAACCCATCTTGTCGATCACGCCGACCTCGTACTCGACGCGCTCGACCACATCGGCGGGCACGCCCGCCGGGAAACGCCACGTCAGCCCGCGATCGATTTCCTTGCGTAGCCAGGAAAGCTGCGTCTCACCCTCGGGGACAGGGTAGCGCGGCATCCGGTCCACGAATTGGAAAACCTCATCGTAGGACCCGACCCGCTCGGCGATAAGCAGGGAGCTGTCGCAGGCCCCGGGGACTTCACTGTCCCACAGGCCGCGCATCTCCTCCGGCGACTTGAGATAGTAGCCAGACCCATCGAACTTGAACCGACTCGGATCGTCGAGTCTTTTACCGGTGCCCACGCACAGCAGCACCTCGTGGCTTCCCGCCTGGTCCTGGGTCACGTAGTGCGAGTCGTTCGTGGCCAGCGGACGAAGCCCCAGCTTCTTACCGATGTCGAGCAGGCCCTGGCGGACACTGCGCTCGATCGGCAGCCCGTGATCCATCAGCTCCAGGAAGAAGTTGTCCGCGCCGAACACCTCCTGGTAGGTGGCCGCAGCGGCGAGCGCCTTATCGAACTGGCCCAGACGCAGCCGGGTCTGCACCTCACCCGAGGGGCAGCCCGTGGTCGCGATGATCCCTTCCGAGTGCTGGGAGACCAACTCGTGGTCCATCCGCGGCTTGCGGTAGTAGCCCTCGATCGACGCGACGGAGGACAACCGGAACAGGTTGCGCAGACCGGCAGCGTTTTCCGCGAGCATCGTCATGTGGGTGTAGGCGCCGCCACCGGACACGTCGCCGCCCTCACCCGACGGGTCGACATCGCGTTGCGAGCGCTCACCCCACAGAACCGGCCGCTTGTGGTGGCGCGACTCGGGCGCCAGGTACGCCTCAATCCCAATGATCGGCTTGACGCCAGCAGACTTTGCGCCCTGGTAGAATTCGTAGGCGCCGAACATATTGCCGTGATCGGTCATCCCGACGGCTGGCATTCCCAGCTTCGCCGCTTCCTTGAAAAGCAGGCCCGTCTTTGCCGCGCCGTCCAGCATCGAATACTCGGTGTGCACGTGGAGATGAACAAAAGAATCCGCCGGCATCCCAATCCTCTCGCCCACAACGACCCGCTGGTCGGAGTCTAGCCCCGACACGGAGAGCCACCAGCAAGCCACGCGGGACAACGGCCCCAAAGTGCGTTGATCCTCCAAAGACAATTCGTTGAGATCAATTGCGCTTTCGCCTGATCTCCCGAGAACGCAACGACCCGATCGCCTGGGCTCTCCGTCGTGACCAACCACGCACGGCGGAAGTATGCCTGCCCTCAGTAGGTGAACCTCGGCGCGCCGGCTGCCCGATGTGGGTCAGCGCCGCGAACGGCTACCCTCCGCGCTCCGGCGAAGCAGGCGTTGACACACGACCGACCCTGCTTCCTCTGTCCCACAGCCAGGCTCAGGATTGATGATCAGCGACCCAGGACCGGACTACCGACTCTGGCGGACGACCGGCCCTCCGGTTACTGTCCGATCACCCCGCGCCGGCAGGCCGGGGGCCCGCAGGACACCTGTCAACCTGCCAGGCCGACGCCCCCGCGTGTGCGGGACGACCGGGCGCTCCTCCCCGACGCCTTGGGCGACGAGGGAAGATCCCGCGCGGGATCCGCAACCGGCGCGCCACAACGTTGCGCGTTCGTCTTCCTGGCGCTGGCGAGCGGTACGTCTGGCGTACCGGGAGGCGACGCTCTGGACATGATCGGCCGTGTTCTCCGGCGGGGTCAGCGCTGGGCGAGCTGGGCCAGATCGAGGTAGAAGTCGTCGATGGAGTGGACGGTGTGGAGGAAGGCGTCGAGGTCCTGCGGCTTGCAGACGTAAGCGTTGGCGTGGAGCTGGTAACTGGCCGTCACGTCGTCGGGTGCGTTGGAGGTTGTCAGGACCACCACCGGGATACTGCGCAGCACCGGGTCGGCTTTGAGCACGCCGAGGGTTTCACAGCCGTCCATCCGCGGCATGTTCAGGTCCATGATGATCAGGTCGGGTCGGCGGTGGGCGGGGTCGCGGAGGTACTCCAGCGCCTCGACGCCGTCGCTGACGGTGTGGAGGGTCTGGCCGAACCCGCGGGCGAGGAACGCCTCGGACACGAGCATGGCGTCGCCGGGGTCGCCTTCGGCGAGGAGCACATCGTAGGGACGGCTCAGGCGCGCGGCATCGATCATCAGCAAGGTCTCCGTCGTGGCCTGTGCGCCCCTACGATTCCCCGAACGCAGGCACATCGTCGCATAGCCACCCCGTCCCCCACGGGGCCGTAACCCCGTGGGGGGATGGGAGACGCGCCTCACTTCGAGGCAACGTAGGGGGGTGCGGCGAGCGGGACAAACCGGTCGCGATGACCGCCTGTGAAGACCCGGCAGCCACCGAATCATTCCGGATGCGGAGATCGGCTCTCATCCTGAACCCGCACCCGCGATCTGCCCGGCGAACCAACAGGCGTTGGTGTGGAGCCCTGTGCGCACCACAGTGGTCACGCCAGGCTGGTGCTCAGTGAGCTTTGTCGAACGCTTCGACGATGTTCGACGCGATACGACCCCGGTCGCTCACCGTGTAACCGTTGCTGCGCGCCCACTCGCGAATGTCGGCGGTGCGGTCGGATCCCGCCGAACGCGGCGAGGCGGCGCGCATGCCGCGCCGTCCGCTTGCGGCCCGGCCACCGGAACGGCGACCCGCCGCAACGAACGAGGCCAGAGACCCGCGCAGCTTCGTGGCGTTCGCCTCGGACAGGTCGATCTCGTACTGCACACCGTCTAGTCCGAACCGGACGGTTTCGTCGGCCGTCTCTCCACTGAGATCATCGATCAGTGAAATGATGGTCTTCTGTGCCATGAGAATTCCCCTTGCATACCTGCGGCCCGCGTATCCGCGATTTCCTACCGAGCGTATCGTGTGATCGCCTGGGCGGGCCTGTCGCATCCGTCGGAATCGGCTCATCACAACCAGAAGCTTCTGAGATGGGAGTCCCGCATCCGGCTCATGGGGCATCTTTGGGCGGCTCATGAGGCTGGAAGGGGCCCGAAGGTAAGACAGCCGCCAGCCCAATAGACTGGCATCGCCAGCGGGACGGCGCCGATCGAGGCCGCTGACTGGGTGAACCCTTCGCGGGAGGGACTCTGGTCGCCGCACGAATGACAGCGGTCTCTTGAGATTAGTCGGTTTCGGTGACGGTCATGGCGATGGGGAAGTGATCGGAGTAGCCGGTCTCGTCCACAGGCGCGCCCATGCCGCCGAAGGGGCGGGGCCGTGGGTAGTCGCCGGTGTGGACGAGTTCGGGGAAGTGGAGGATCTGCACGCTGTCGGGGTTGGCGTGCAGGGGGCTGGTGGGGTGGGCCATGGTGGCGTTGATGAGGAACTGGTCGAGCAGGTTTGGTTCGTTCTGGAAGTAGAACGTGCCTTCGGGGGTGCCGGCGGCGGGCCACATCAGGTTCCAGAACCGTGGTGTGTCCGCGTTGATCACTCGGACGGCCTGTCGGGTCGACAGGGCGTGGGCGACGAGGGAGGTGTCGAACGGTTCGTCGTTGAAGTCACCCATCGCCAGTGCCGGGGTGTCCTGGCCGTGTTCCTCGCGGACACGCTGGTGGAAGTAGGCCAGGGTCTCTCCGGCGATGGCCCGGTAGCCGGCGGACTCGTACTGCCCCCCGGAGCGCGACGGCCAGTGGTTCCCGAACACCGCCCACGTCCGCCCGGTGCGGGTCTGGAAGTTGACCTGGACGATTTCGCGGGTGGCGTTGCGGCGCATCACCACGTGGAAGAACACCTGCCCCGCCGTGGCGGTCAGCAGCGCAGGGTCGTAGAGGAACGCGACGTCGATCCCGCGGGCATCATCGGTGTCGGCGTGCACGATCTCGTAGCGGCGGCCATCCAGCCGGTCGGCGACCGCGGCGGCGAGGAGCTCGAGGACGAACCGGTTCTCCACCTCGCACACCCCGAGCAGATCCGGGCCCACACCGCCGTTCATCTGCGCGATCACCGACGCCAGCTGGGAGACCTTGCGGTCCCGCAGCTGCGGCGTCCAGCCGGCGAGGTCGTCGCCGAGGGTGCGGGTGAGTTTCTCGGTCCGGTGGGGTGAGTTCTCTTCGTCGAAGAGGTTCTCCAGGTTCCACCAGGCGAGGTAGTAGGTCGACGGCATCGGACCCCCCAGTCCACACATGCCCCAACGGCACGATCACCCTACCGTCCGCGTCGAGCCCGTTCGCTGGAGTTTCCGACCCGCGGAAACGCCGCCATGTATGTCACCGGTTTTCCCCAGGATCGCGTTCATCGTCATCCGATGATCAGCCCAGCGGCCCCTGCGCCGGCTCGGTCGCCATCAGGGGCAGGCAGAAGAGCTACGCCAAGATCGATTGTTGTGCGGGAAGGTGTACCCGACCTCATAGTGGCGGAAAGTCATTATTTTCTCGCGCGGATCTTGGGGGACATGGCGGTTAGCTGGGCGGGGTGAACGTGGGGGTGGTGTCGTCGGAGCCGCGCCACAGGTAGGCGGTCAGCTGCTGTCCGTAGGTCCGTTCCTGTTGGGGGTTGCTGGGGAGCGGCCAGCGGAGCTGCTGGTAGAGGACGGTGCGGTGCTGGTCGTAGGCGGCTTCGATCAGGTCTCCGAAGACCTGCGCCCGGCGTGGGATGACCATGGTGACGGTGGTGAGAGTGACGGTGAGTCCGACCAGGATGGCCAGGGGGGTGAAGGGGGTGAACGCGCAGAACAGCACTCCCCATATCGCTGTGGTGACAGCGCTGTCGAGGCTTCTGCGGGCGGCGAGCAGGTCTTGGCGGAGGGTGTCGGGGAGCGCGGGCCAGAGCCTGGGCCACAGGGCGACCGTGTCGAGGCCGTACTTGTCCGATGGGCGGCGTTCGGCGGCGCGCAGGATGTTGCCGATCGGGGTGGGGAGGAAGTAGCCGGCTGCGGAGGGTCGGCGGCGGCGGCGACGTTCCAGCCGGGTGTAGGTGGCGATGTCGTCGTCGGTGGGGATGGCGGGAGGCTGCACGAGCTCGTGGGCGGCTTGCCAGGCCGCTGCTTCGGTGGCGGCCCGTGCGGCGAGCCAGCCGATGAGGCGGCGGCGTAGCGGACTGGCCCATGATGGCCAGTAGCCTTCCAGTAGCCGCAGGACCGGGGTTGCGGCGCCGGCAATGACGATGCCGGAGGCGGCGACGGCGAGTAGGACGGTCCCGATGGCCGCGAGCTGGATGGCGGTGGTTTGGCGGTCCAGCCACTGGGTCTGCGTGGTCAGGGTGTGTAGCCCGCCGCGGTGGTAGCTCCAGGTGGCCAGTCCCCCCAGCCAGAACACCAGCGCCGGAACGGACACGGCGGCCCATCGGTCGGCGAACTTGCCGCCGACCGCCTCCCAGAACGCGGTGAGCACGTCAGGTACGTATCAGCGCGACGTGGTGGGTCCTGCAGACCGGGATCGGGGTGCCGACGTCGGGTCGGTACCACACATAGTCGCCGCGAGGACAGGCGTAACGGACCGCAGCAATCGGCCCGGGATCCCCTGCGGGGGAGGCTGTACCTCCTGTTTGGCGATGGAGGTAATGGGGCTGCTGATAGGGCGGTCGGTAGTCCGGTGCGTCTTCCAGCACCTCGGCGAGGAACCAGGCTGTGTCCTCATGACTGTCGAGGAGGTCCCGTAGCCGTCGGGCGGCCGCTGGCAGCTCAGGTGTGTCGGCGAGCTGGTGGGCGATCTCGTGGTCAAGGCTCGCGGCGGTTGCGGGGGCGACGAGGCGTTGGAGGTAGGGGCGGATGGCCCGCGCAGCTTCAAGTACCCCGTCGTCTCCCGTACTCATCGGCTTCCCCTTGGTGTTCGTACGATGCTGATCATTGTGTGTCGGGCGCGTTGGCGGCCGGTCAGGCGCCGGCGTGGATGTGCGATGCCCATACCGACGGGGTGTCCGTCCACCGATTGCGCAGCCGGCGGGTCGCGGTGTGGACCGCACCGGCCACATCCCCGCCGTCAGTGAGGGCGGTGTAGATGTCGGCGGCGATCGCGACCGCGTGCACATCGCCGATCGGCCACAGCGTACCGATCACGTGCCGGTAGCCGGCGAGTTGGAACGCGGAGGTCAGGTGGATCGCCTCGTCGGTCAGCCGGCCACCCGGACGGGCTGTTTCGCAGGCAGACAGGAATGCCAGCTCGGCGCCGTCCAGACGTAGCCGGGCGACGTCGACCACGGTTAATGTCCGCTGCTGATGGTCAGCCAGAAGGAGATGGCTGGCGGACGGGTCGGCCGGGTCGGCCGCGCCGTGGCAGGCGAAATGCGCCCACCGCGCACCCGGCAACGCCGCAAGCACCGCCCCCCGGGTGGCCGCAGGCCCGGTCAGCACGCTGACCTGGCCGGGAAGGCGCCGCTGCAACCCGGCGACCTCGGCTGCCGCCCCTGGTAGGTCGGACTCGCCGGGGGTGTGGGGCATCGCCACCGCGACCACGCGACCCCCGGCAGGCATGCCCTCATCATCACGGCCGCTGGTGCTGTGTGGGTTGCCGCGCCGAGCGTGGGTCAACGCCCGGACGGTCGGGGTGTAGGAGGACACCACCCGGTCGATCACGGTGGCGGGGGCGGCGTCGTAGCGGGTGTCATGACGGCCGGCGGCGTGCAACGGCAGGAACGACAGCAACCCCGACACACACCACCACACGCGCGGCCACGGCGCATCCTTCTCGGGCGGGGCGATGATCCCCAGGCGGCCGAGGACCGGACTGGCGACCGCGTCCCACAGCCAGCCCAACATGTCCGTGATCCACTGTTCCGCCGCGAGCCGGCTGCTGGCACGAGCAAACGGTGAGGACACCTCGTCGAGCGCGATAAGGAAACCGAGTACCCACTCGTACACCGCCTCCGGCGTGAGCGCGGTAAGCGGCACCGGTTCCAGAACACCGCCACTGGTCAGGATCAGGGCGTGCGAGCCGAAACGGGAAACATTGACGATGACAACCGGGCCGCCTGTGGCCGCCGCTGTGAGCTCACGCGCCTGAGGCGGCTGGAGGAAACCGTTGAACCCGGGCAGCTCCCGGATCTCGGCGACTGCCCGGTCGAACGCTGTGGCGGCCCGCCGCCGCCGCGCCGCCTCCAGAGCCAGGTCGGCCCGAGTATGAAGGGCGGGCCCATCAGCACCTGTCATTGTCAGTGGTCGGCTCCGGTTACCAGCGCTGTCGAGTTCGTCGCGTCGGGCGGCGAACCGACCGGCCAGATCGGGGTGCAACTCGGTGAGTGCGCTCAGGTCGGTGCGGCTGTCCAACGCCTGACCCAGCAGTACCCCGCGGCCCTGTTCGAACAGCTCCACCGCACGGTGTGTCAGCCCGGCGTGCACACAGCACGCCGCCGCATCCGACCCCAGACCGCCCAGATCGTCGAGCAGATGTTCCTGGTCGCCGCGGGCGAGACTGCGCGGCGCGACCCGGCCCAGCAGCGTGATTGCCGCCGTGAAACCGTCCACGGCCTCCAGCCACCGCCCGCTCGCCGCGGCGACGCGCCCCCAGTTGCGTGCGGCCGCTGCCCGTACCCGAGGCGACGCCACCTCCACCGATGCCGCCTCCCGGCCGGCGGCGACAGCTTCGTCGAGGTCCGCCTGCTCTCCGAAGCGCTCGAACCGAAGCTGAAGGGCGTTACCGAGGTTAGACAGGGTAGTAGCGAGGCTGGCGTGGTCGGGTGGTGTGGCGGCCACTGCCTGCCGGCCGGTGTCGACCGCCTCGTCGAGGTCCGCCTGCTCCCCAAGTCGCTCGAACCGGATCCGCAGGGCGAGACCGAGGTTGGAGAGGTTTAGGGCGAGGCCGGCGTGGTCGGGTGGTGTGGCGGCCACCGCCTGCCGGCCGGCATCGACCGCTGCGTCCAGGTCCGCCGGCTCCCCAGAGTGGCTGTACTGGGTCCCCAAGGCGGCGCTGAGGTTGGAGAGCATCGCGGCCCGGTCAGGGTGATCGGGTGCGGTGGCGGCCACTGCCTGCTGGCTGGTGTCGACCGCCTCGTCGAGGTCCGCCTGGTTTTCAAATCGCTCGAACCGGGTCCGCAGGACGTAACCGAGGTTCGACACCATCCCGGGCTGGTCGGGGTCGTCGGGTGGTGTGGCGGCCACTGCCTGCCGGCTGGCGTCGACCGCCTCGTCGAGGTCCGTCTGGTCCCCAAGCCGCTCGAACCGGGTCTGCAGGACGATGCTGAGGTGCGACACCCTCGCAGCCCGGTCGGGGTCGTCGGGTGGGGTGGCGGCCACGGCCTGCCGGCTGGCGTCGACTGCTGCGTCCAGGTCCGCCTGGTCCCCGGAGAGCTCGAACCGGGTCCGCAGGACGAAACCGAGGTTCGACACCCTCTCGGCCCGGTCGGGGTCGTCGGGTGGGGTGGCGGCCACGGCCTGCCGGCTGGCGTCGACTGCTGCGTCCAGGTCCGCCTGGTCCCCGGAGAGCTCGAACCGGGTCCGCAGAACGATGCTGAGGTTCGACACCATCGCAGCCCGGTCGGGGTGGCCGGCAGGAGCGCCGGCCACGGCCTGCCGGCCGGCGTCGACCGCTGCGTCCAGGTCCGCCTGGTCCCCGGTGCTGCCGAACCGGGTCACTAACGCGGTACTGAGGCTGGACAGCATCGCGGCCAGATTGGGGTGGTCGGGCGCGGTGGCGGCCACCGCCTGCCGGAGCAACCCGACGGATGTGTCCAGTACGGCACGGTCACCGGACCGCAGCGTCTCCTCCAGAAGCCGGATACCACGGCTCGCCAACGCCTGCGAGTCGCCGACAGAGGTGAGCGGACCTCTGCCGAAGCGGGTGCGGACCCGGGGGGGCACGGCGCCAGGATGCGCCTGATACACCGGAACGAACAAAGCCAGCGCCGCGGCAAGGTCCTGCTCGCCGTCGCCGTCGCCGTCGCCGCGGTCGAGGACGAGGACGAGGTAACGGAACCAGTGCAGCCACCCGGCCGCATGGGCGACCTGAAGGTCGGCGGTCGGGTCCGGAACCGACTCCAGCAGGGCCGTTACCTCGGCGACCGCCTCGGCAGCCAGAACTATGGCCGGATTCCGGTCACCGTCGAACTGCCTCACCCGTGCCCGCACCTTCGCGAGCAGGCGCCTCCGTTTCAGCATCCGCATTCCGCGGCCCCCCGGCGCCAACGTGCTCATCACCATCGACGACGCGCCTCCGCTCACGCGGAAGACGCGATACGTACTGCGGTGTCACCATACGTTTCTGCGGTCACTGACCTGAGGTACGGGAGGTGCATCCGACTTGCTTGGGCGGGGGCGTACGGCGCGGGCAGCGGCGGCCCAGCGATGTGCCTCCTCGAGGCCGTACGCCTTATCGGTGCGGAGCTGAGGTGACGGGTGTTGTCAGCTCGCATCGGCGGCCTCGGACTCGTCGTCTTCTCGATTTCGGTGACCATCTTGTGCAGGCCGGTGGGGACCTCGTGGTTCATTCCCGCGACCCGGGTCTGGCATCTGCGCGCGGACACGTCGATCAGCGTGAGCGTGCGGTCCGGCGCCAGCGCTACGCCACCGAGCTCATGGACGCGGAGTCCCGTGAGCGGATCGGCGTCCTGCCCAGCCGCAAGGTCGACTGCCTCGAGTTGGAGAAGGTCCTCGCCTGCTGGTGTCGACGAGGGGCGCAGCGCGCTGGCGATCCGGTCGAGGGAGGGCCGCCGACACCGACCAACGTGGTGTCATCCTTTGGTTACTTTCATCACGAATCCGGGGGTGTGAGATCGTGGGGGCGTGGTTACGGGGGCGGATGTACCGAGTGCGGTGCGTGCGGGTCATGAGGATGAGGTCGACTTCTTCGTGTCGTACACGAGGAGCGATGAGCAGTGGGCGGAGTGGATCGCCTGGCAGTTGGAGGACGCCGGCTACCGGGTGCTAGTGCAGGTGTGGGATTTCAGGGCGGGGTCGCATTTTGTGCGGGAGATGCACCGGGCGGCGATGGGTGCGGCGCGCACAGTGGCGGTCGTGTCGGGGGCGTACCTGACCTCGGCGTATGGGGAGGCGGAATGGCAAGCCGCGTGGGCGGCGGACCCGTCGGGGGATGAGCGCAAGCTGGTGCCGGTGCGGGTGGAGGACTGTCCCCGGCTGGGTCTGCTGGGCCAAGTGGTCGGAGTGGATCTGTTCGGGGTGGATCAGCCGACTGCTCGGGAACGGCTGTTGGAGGCGGTCGTGGGGCAGCGGGGAAAGCCGTCGGGGCCGCCGGAGTTTCCCCGTGACCGATGTAGCGGTGAGGCGCCGATGTATCCCGGGCTATCGGCGGGATTGGCGGGGGTGTGGCAGCCGGGCCTGTCGCCATTTCCTGGGCTGGCTGCCTTCGACGCGACCCGGGCGCGGGTGTTCAAGGGTCGTGATGAGGACATCCGGCTGGTAACGGACAGGCTGTACGCCGCGCAGGGTGCAGGGGTGTTGGCGATCGTGGGTCCGTCGGGGTGTGGGAAGTCGTCGTTGGTGGCTGCCGGGGTCGCCCCGCGGTTGGCCGCTGCCCCGGACTGGCTGGTGCTACGACCGATCACCCCGGGTCGGTGGCCGCTGTCCGCCTTGGCTGGGGCGCTGGCTGCTGCCGGCGTCCAGCACGGCCTGGGCTGGGAGCGGACCCATCTCGCCGTGCGTCTGGCGACTGGTGAGGGGGCAGCGCAGCTCGTCGAGGAGCTGCTGGCGGCCGCCGGGGCCCCGGCTCGCCACCTACTCCTGGTCATCGATCAGGCGGAGGAGTTGCTCGTCCGCGCAAGTCCGGCTAGCCAGGGGGAGTTCTTCACCGTGCTGGCCGCACTGACCGGCGGGCCTGTGCAGGCTGTGGCCACGTTGCGTTCGGAGTATCTCGACCCGTTCATCGAGGCAGCGGGGTCGGTGGGGTTACCGGTGCGTGCGGAGGCACTTAACCCGCTGTCGCGGGACCTGCTTCCTCTTGTGATCCGGGAGCCGGCTAGGTTGGCCGGGCTTATTGTGGACGACGAGTTGGTGGCACGCATGGTCACCGACACCAGCGACGGGCAGGCGCTCCCGCTGCTCGCTTACACCCTCCAACGGCTGCACCGTGCAGCTCACGAGATCGGTACCCGGGGGCTGTCCGCGGCGCTGTACACCACCATCCACGGGGTCCGTGGCGCCTTGGTCGACCAAGCCGACACGGCCCTCACCGCTGCCACTACCACCACCGGCCGCGAGGACACGCAGGTCCTGGCTGCCTTGCTGAGTCTGGTGACGGTCGATGACGACGGCCGGCCGGTACGCCGCCGGTTGCCCCTCGACCAGCTTCCCAACCTGGTCAGGGGCATGCTCACCCCGTTCGTTGCCCACCGGCTACTTACAGTGGCCCGAGATCCCGCGGGCGGGCCCGTCACCGTGGAATTGACCCACGAACGGCTCCTGACCGCCTGGCCACCGCTGGCCCAGGCGGTGCAGGAGCGGGTCGGGGCGCTCGCCGAGGCCCGGCGCGTCGAACACGCTGCGACCGAATGGGACAGCCACAACTACGACGACGGCTATCTGTGGCCCTCCCCCCGCATCGACACCGCGATGCACATCCTTGGCGCCACGATCGCCGACCAGCCGACGGACTGGTGGGGGGACCACCCACCAGCGGCCGAAGGGTATAGCGCGGGCGGGGGAGTGCTGGTCGACGCGCGGGGCCAGCGGTTCCTCGCCGCCTCCGCCCACCACGCCCGCCAGCGGGCACGACACGAACGCCGGCAGCGACGCATCATCCGGACCACGATGGCGGCCCTCACCGTCATCGTCGTGGTCGCACCCACAGTTCTCTTCCTCTACCAGAGCGCCGCGGCCGACCGCGCACGCCAGGAAGCTGCTGTGCTCGACCTGCTCACCCGTGCCCGCGCTGTACGTGACGGGAACGTGCCGCAGGCGCTGCGGTTCGCTCTCGCCGCCCGCATGGTCGCTCCCGACGCCGCCGGGCGCATCAGTGCGGAATCGACCCTGCTGAACCTACTCACCACCCCCCATCGACTCGGCGACCCGCTGACCGGCCACACCAGCTCGGTGTACTCGGTGGCGTTTTCGCCGGATGGACGGATCCTCGCCACGGGCGCGGACGATCAGACGGTGCGGCTGTGGGATATGGCCGACCCCGCCCACCCGGCACCTCTCGGTGAACCTCTGGCCAACCACACCGATGCGGTGACCTCGGTGGCGTTTTCGCCGGATGGACGGATCCTCGCCACGGGCGTAGACGATCATACGGTGCGGCTCTGGAGCGTGGCCGATCCCGCTCACCCGGCTCCGCTGGGTAGCCCGCTGACCGGCTACACCGGCGCGGTGTTTTCGGTGGCGTTTTCGCCGGATGGACGGATCCTCGCCACGGGCGCGGACGATCATACGGTGCGGCTCTGGAGCGTGGCCGATCCCGCTCACCCGGCTCCGCTGGGTAGCCCGCTGACCGGCTACACCGGCGCGGTGTTTTCGGTGGCGTTTTCGCCGGATGGACGGACTCTCGCCACGGGCGCGGACGATCAGATGGTGCGGCTGTGGGATATGGCCGACCCCGCCCACCCAGTACCCCACGGGGAACCCCTGCCCAATTACACCGGCGCGGTGACCTCCGTCGCGTTCTCGCCGGATGGGCTCACCCTCGCCACCGGCGTGGACAAGCAGACCATGCAGGCGGAAGGGACGCTGCAGCTGTGGGGTCATGAAGGGACGGTGCAGCTGTGGGATGTGGCCGATCCGACTCGTCCTGCCCCGCTGGGTAACCCGCTGACCGGCCACACCGATGCGGTGCGGTCGGTGGCGTTCTCGTCGGATGGACGGACTCTCGCCACCGGCGCGGACGATCAGAGTGTACGGCTGTGGGATGTGGCCGATCCGGCTCGTCCTGCCCCGCTGGGTAGCCCGCTGACCGGCCACACCGGCCCGGTGACCTCGGTGGCGTTCTCGCCGGATGGACGGACCCTCGCCACGGGCGCGGACGATCAGACAGTGCGGCTCTGGAGCGCGGCCGACCCTGCCCAACCTCCCCCGCTGGGTAACCCGCTGACCGGCTACCGCCTCCCGGTGTTTTCGGTGGCGTTCTCACCGGATGGACGGACCCTCGCCACCGGCGCAGATACGGTGCGGCTGTGGGATGTGGCCGATCCGGCTCGTCCTGCCCCGCTGGGTAGCCCGCTGACCGGCTACACCGGCGCGGTGCTCTCGGTGGCGTTCTCGCCGGATGGACGGACCCTCGCCACCGGCGCGGACGATCAGAGTGTACGAC
>NZ_SJXI01000034.1:0-57875 GCF_004337455.1 Parafrankia sp. BMG5.11
ACTACCTGACCGGCGCTCTAGGAAACCGGTTCCAGGACGAAGACGGGGATCACCCGGTCGGTCTTTTTCTGGTAGTCCGCATAATCGGGCCAGACCGCTATGGCGCGTTCCCACCACAGCGCCTTCTCGTCACCGGTCACCTCGCGGGCGATCATGTCCTGGTTGACCGTGCCGTCCCGTAGCTCGACCCGGGGGTGGGCGAGGACGTTGTGGTACCAGACGGGATGCTTGGGCGCACCGCCGAGCGAGGCGATGATGGCATAGCGGCCGTCGTGCTCGACCCGCATCACCGGGCTCTTTCGGATCTTGCCCGACTTCGCGCCCAGGGTGGTGACGATGACCACGGGCACACCGCGCAGCTCGGTGCCCTTGGTCCCGCCGGAGCTCTCGTACTCCTCGACCTGCTTGCGTACCCATTCGGCCGGACTCGGTTCGTATTCACCAGTGAGAGGCATGCCGCGAGTCAACACCGGTGGGCCCGGCGCCATGCCCGAGGGGGCGGGTGTCGTCCACCGGCGATGCCGGTTCCGGGTCCGGACGGCGCACGAGGCGCCTAACGTCGTTCCGACCGGCGATCGAGCATGGGGGCTTGCCGAGGCATGAGCGACAGCACGGGCACAAGCGACAGCGCGGGCACAGGTGAAAACGCGGGCACAAGCGACAGCGCGGGCACAGGTGAAAACGCGGGCGCGAGCGGCGAGGCTGGCATGGTCTCGAAGTGGGTCGACCTGGACGGCCCCGTGCACTACGCGGAGTTCGGCGCGCCCGGAACCATCGGCGGGAGCCCGCCGGTGGTGTGCGTCCACGGCCTCGGCGGGTCGTACACCAACTGGCTCGCGCTGGCACCCCTGCTCGCCTCGACGTCCCGCGTGCTCGCGCCCGACCTCGCCGGCCACGGCCGCACCCCGCTCGGCAACCGCGGTGCCGACGTGTCGGCGAACCACCTCCTGCTGGACCGCTTCCTGGCCGAGGTCGTGGGGGAGCCGGTGATCCTCGTCGGGAACTCGATGGGCGCTCTGATCAGTATGCTGCAGGCGGTCCGTCGCCCGGAGTCGGTGTGCGGGCTGGTCCTGCTGGATCCCGCGCTGCCGCTGCGCCGCGGCGGCTGGCCGGAGCCGCTGGTCGTCGCGTCGTTCGCCGCCGTGGTCCTCCCGGGACTCGGGGCGTGGGCGCTCGCCCGGCGCCGCGCCCGGGTCGGCCCCGCCGGCATCGTGGCCCAGACCCTGCGCCTCTGCGCGACGGATCCCGCCCGGATCCCGTCCGTCGCGGTCGAGGCACTGGTCGACCTCGGCCACGAGCGGGCGGGCATGGACGGGGTCGAGCGCGCCTATGTCGCCGCCGCCCGGTCCGTGGTGCGCCGGGTCGTCCGCGGCGGCCCGCTGCGGCGGCTGATCCGCCAGGTGGACGTCCCGACGCTGCTCGTGCACGGGTCGGACGACCGGCTCATCCCGGTGGCGCTGGCCCGGGACGCCGCCGGCCTGCGTCCCGACTGGCGGCTGGCGGTCGTCGCCGGCTGCGGGCACCTGCCCCAGCTCGAGGACGCGGCCGGGACGGCCGAGCTCCTGACGGGATGGTGGGAGCAGACGGGGGACGCCAACGGCGGCGCGCGGAAAGCAGTGGTGTGAGGCCGCGGAACTGACGGGCCGAGGATCGGGTCTGGCCGGCCGAGGGGCTGTCGTGTGGGTTTTCTCGCATCGCCCCGGCTGTTCCGCCCGACGCCGCCGGGCCCGGTGACGTGATGCCGGTCGCATCTTCCCCTGTGGCGACTGGTAATCAGCGCCTCGAGCCGGGCCCGGTGACCTGTCGCGATCACTGTCTCGACCGCTTTGAAGCAACGGAGAGACAATCATCGGATCTTCCGGATGACACGGCGGGTCACATCGGCCCGCGCGGAAGCGTGGCGGGAAATTCGGCGGGATGTGCTGGTGCGCAGACATAGCGGTGCCAGGCCCTGAGTCGCACGCCCGTGTGCGGCCGGCGGCCTCCCCGTCTCTGCCGCAGAACGTGACTGTCGGGGGGGTCGAGAAGATGCGATCATTGTTCGTATGTAGTCTTTGACTACAGAAAGTCTTCTGCTTCACATGGAGAGATTCATTAAGGGCTATGGTTGGCCATAAATTGTTCTGACGAAGTTGGTTCATCGCTTCCCGCTGTGTGCCGGCCACCTTGCTCCGGTGTGCTTCGGTAGGTCACCTAGCCGGCCGGTCGGCTAGGCAGCCAGGCCCGTCCGGGGGCAGTCCAGTGGTCGGTATGTTCGCCATGTCATCCGTTCGGCCTTTGTGTTCCGGATCGGTGCTTCGTCCTGATCGATACCTGTTTCGGGTGTTGATCGGCGGCGGCATGGTTGTCGCCGGAACACGAGTGACCCGGTTCAGTCGCCTGTGGGCGGCGCGGGCGTGCCTGGGCATGCGGCCACCGATTGTCGCCATGTCGCCGAATGTCGTGGAATCTGGAAGGTGGCTTTGTGCTGGTATTTCGTACGAGGTTGCTCGCCGCGGCGCTCGTGACGGCCGCCCTGGCGGCGGCCTGCGGCTCCAGCGAGTCCTCCGGCGTGGACGCGGCGGCGTCGCCCTGCGCTCCCGGAGTCACGGACGACGAGGTCAACGTCGGTATTATCTACCCGGACACCGGTGTGCTCTCGGCACAGTTCACCGGCTACCGGTTCGGCGTCGAGGCCCGGTTCGCCGAGGCGAACGCCGCCGGTGGCGTCGGCGGCCGGCAGATCTCGACGATCTGGCGGGACGACGAGTTCGACTCCGCCGGCAACCTGCAGGCGGCCCGCGAGCTTCTCCGCGAGAATGTGTTCGCGGTTCTCGAGTACACCGCGCATTCCGAACAGTCCGCGCCGCTGTTGCACGACAAGGGAATTCCGGTGGTGGGCGTCGCGGACCAGGCCGCGTGGGCCGACAACGACAACATGTTCCCGCTCGCGTATCAGGTCGACGACACCGACGCGACCAGCACTCTCGGAGATTTCGTCCGGGCCCAGGGCGGCACCCGCGCGGCCCTCATCACGACGACGATCACCGAGTCGTCGGTCATGTACGCCCAGAACGCCCGCCGGAGCCTGGAGGCTGCCGGCATCCCGGTCGTCTTCGCGGACACGAACGCCACGGTGAGCTCACCGGAGGCCGTGCAGCGGATCGTCGGCAGCGGCGCCGACACGCTGATCTCGCTCGCCTCGCTCGACCTCTACTCCGGCGCGGTGACGGCGGCGGCCGCGGCGAACAGGCCGTTCAAGGTGGCGCTCTCGCCCATCACCTACGACGCACACCTGCTCAACACGCCGATCGCGCGCGCTCTGGCCGGCACCTACTCGACCGTGGGCTTCAGCGCGATCGAGCGGAACCTGCCCGCGCACCGCGCCTACCTGGCCGCGATGACCACCTACGCGCCGGAGATCCAGCCGCCGACGCAGCTGAGCTCCATCTACGGCTACATCACCGCGGACCTGTTCCTGCGGGGCCTGCAGGCGCAGCAGGGCTGCCCCACCCGCGAGTCGTACATCCGCGGGCTGCGCGGGGTGACCGACTACGACGCGGGCGGGCTGCTCAACCAGGCGGTCGACCTGTCCGCCGGCAAGCGCACGGTCGACCTGTGCACGGACTTCGTCCGGGTCTCCGCCGCCGGGAACGCCTTCGAGCCCGTTGGCGCGAAGCCGCTGTGCGGCCAGGTGATCAGCGGCGCGGCCCAGGGAGGCGCCGGGGCGTCCGTGCCAGCCCGGGGGCGGTGACTCCCGCGGCGACGGTGAGCCCCTGCCGGTGAGCTCGTTCCGGTCAGCCCGTTCCGGTCAGTGCGGCCCAGGCGGCGCGTAGCGCCGGGAGTAGCGGCAGCGTGAGCGCCTGGCTCGCCGACACCCAGCGCCAGCCGGCGGTCTCCCAGTTGGCGGCCGCCGGCTCGAACGTGTCCACCACGTTCAGGACCAGCGTCGTGTAGGACCACTCGCCGTGGTCGTCGACGTACTCGTGGGCCGGGGTGGCCTCACGGGAGACGCCGGCGGGCAGCGGCCCGAGCTCCTCCTCGGCCTCCCGCAGCGCCCCGGCCAGGGCGGACTCCCCGGGATGCAGCGCCCCGCCGGGCAGTGCCCAGGTACCGCCCTGGTGCGACCGGGGATGGCGCAGGACGAGCAGGTACCGCGGATCGCCGTCGGCGGCGGCACGCAGCAGTACTCCCGCGGCGCCGAGCGCGCCCCAGTGCTCGCAGCCGCGCGAGCAGAAGACAAAGCGTTCCATCGGCCAAGCTTGCCTCGTCAGCGCCCGCCTCGTCGGCGCACGCCGGGCAGGCGCAGGCGGCGGGGGCGGGCCGGGACGTCCGACGGCCCGTCGGTCAGGCCGGCGCCGCGCCGGCGGCGGCGGAACACCACGGCACCGGCGGCCGGCAGATCGACCCGCACGCTGTCGCCCCGTGGGGACAGCGACCGGCGCGAGCCGCCCGTCCGTCCGCCGAACCGTGGCGCGTCGGTGTCCAGCACCGGCTTCCACCGCCGGCCGGCCAGCGACGGATGCGACAGCCCGAACCTGGGCAGCGGATCGTTGTTCAGGCTGACCACGACCAGGATCTCCTCGCCGCGGTCCCAGCGGCGGAACGCCAGCACCCGCGCGGTGTCGTCGGCGCCGACCAGTTCGACCGTGCGCGAGCGCAGCGCCGGGCTGCCCAGCCGCAGCGTGACGAGCGCCCGATAGCAGGCGAACAGCTCGGCGCCCTCGCCCGCGCGCAGCCCGGCGAGGTCCTCCTTGGCCTCGGCGAACCCGTCGTGGGTGTAGGCCCGCCGGGCTCCCACCTCGTCGCCCATGAGGAACATCGGCGTGCCGGGCGAAAGCAGGGTCAGCGCCGCGGCGCAGCGCAGCCGCGCGAACGCGAACCAGGCCGTGTCGCCGTGCAGCGGCGCGTGGTCGACGGCGACGAGGATGTTGCGGGCCGAGTGCTCGGAGTTGCCGGCCTCGTCGTGGCTTTCGGTGTAGACGACCGTGTGGTCCGCGGCGGCGGTGAACGCCTTGGCGAACAGGCTCATGGCCAGCGGGCCGGCGGGGTCGCGCCCCGCGGTGTGCAGCAGCTTGGCGTACTCCGGTCCCTCGCCCTTGTCGCCGACGAGGTGGTGGTAGAAGTCGACGTACCAGTGGGCGTCGAAGCCGAGCCCGCCGGACTCGGCGGGGCGGGTGACCTCCGCCCAGCCAGAGTGGTCCTCGGCTATGAGGATCACGTCCGGGTCCACCAGGCGCAGCGTCTGGCACAGCTCCCGCAGGAACTTGCGGCCGGCGATGTTCGCCGCCGCAACGGGCCGCCCGTCGGCATGCAGGCTGTTGTAGGCGTGGATGGACGTCGTCTGGTCCACCCGCAGCCCGTCGATGTGGAACTCGTCGAGCAGCGCCACCGCGCTCGCGACGAACAGCGCACGTACGTTCTCGTCGGAGTAGCGCGGCGCCCAGCCCGAGGAGACGTTGTCGAGGTATCCGCCGTCCGGGTGCGGGTGGTCGTCCTCGGCGCCCTCGTACCAGTAGTAGATGTTGCGGCTCGGCGCGGTGCTGTCGTACTGCCAGGCGGAACGCTGCGCGTTCGGCGTGTAGTGGTTGTAGACGACGTCCATCAGGACGGCCACGCCCCGCTGGTGGCAGGCCCGCACGAACCGGCGCAGCGCCACCCGCCCGCCCGCGCTCTGCTTCACCGCCAGGAAGTGCGAGCTGCCGTAACCCCAGGACCTCGTCCCGGCGAACTCGAACATGGGCAGCAGCTCGACGGCGTTCACCCCGAGGTCGATGAGGTGGTCGACGAACGCGAGCGCGTCGGCGAACGTGCCGGCCCCGGTGTGCCCGAAGCCCAGCGCGCCCACGTGCAGCTCGTAGATGACCAGGTCCTCGACCCGCCGGGGGACGGGTCGGGCCGGGTCGAACTCGTCGGCCCAGAACCGCTCGTCGTCCCGGGTGTCGACGACGACCGAGCAGCTCACCGAGCCGTCAAGGTCCTCGGCCGGGCCGTCGTGGTGGGCGCCGCAGGGGTCGACGTCCCCGGTGCCGCACTGCTGCGCCGAGTACATGTCCGAGCGCCAGGCGACGGACCCGTCGTCGCGGGTGACGCGGTAGAGGTAGCGCCGTCCGACCCAGTCGGCGAAGCCGGGTGCGGCCGCCTCCCACCAGCCGCCGCCGACCTGGCGCATCGGCAGCCTGGTGATCAGCTCGTCCTCACCGTGGCCGTCGTCGGCGATGTAGCCGCCGGGCCCGGCGAAGGCCACCTCGACGGCGAGCGCGTGCGGCGCCCAGACCCGGAACCGGATCCGTTCCCGGGCGTCCGAGCTGACGGCGGCGCCTGAGCCGCTGTGGCCGCTGGGGCCGCCTGAGCCGCCGCCCGTGCTGACCGTGCTGACCGGGCTGCCCAGGTCTCTCGAGCCGACGGGCAGGACGCGCCGGGCGCCGTTGTGCCGGTGGGCGGCCAGGCGGAACTCCGCGCGCACCACCGGCCCGCACCCCGGGCCGACCTCGAACCGCCGGACCTGCTCCGTCGCCCCGGGATCCGGGACCTCGGCGGGGATCCCCCACACCTGCGAGCCGTCGGGACGGGTCAGCCAGACGCCCCAGTCGAAGGTCCGGGAGACGCTCGCGTCCACCGTGACGGTGGCCCGGTAGGCGGCGCAGCCGTCCTCGGCGGTGAACTCCTCCATCGGCGTGGACGACCAGCTCCCCGCCTGCAGCCCGTGCTCGTCCCAGCTCCCGACCAGCCGGGCCCCGTTCGCGATCCGCCGGCCGACGCCGGTGTGGTAGACGACGTCCACGCGGACGGCGCCGGTGGCGGGTGACGGGCCCACATGCCGGTCGGCGCCATGCTCTGTCGTCACGTCGTCCCATCGGTAGACCTCGGCCGGCGCTCGCGGCCTGCCATGTCTGCCCAAGAATGTCACGTTTCGTGCCGTCAACGGCGTGGCGGGTTCACCCGTCCGGATGACGCGGCGCCATCTGGTGACCGGGCCGGGGGACGCTGGCCGGAGCGCCCGCCGGAGCGCCCGCCGGGGTCCGCCCGCGCAGGTAGGCGGCGATCGCGACGCTGGTCACCGCCGCCCACGCGCACCACAGCGAGGTCACCGCCTCGGTCGAGACCCAGGCGAGGACGGCGACCGCGAGCAGGTTCGCCGCGCCGAACCAGCGCAGGAACGGCCGCCCGGAGAGCAGCAGCACCCCGCAGGTGCTCACCAGGTAGAGCGCGATCGGCACCGAGCCCATCCACAGGTGCACCGTGTAGGTGATGTGGCGTTCGTCGGCGTGGGCCCGGACCGGGCCGGTGACC
This sequence comes from Parafrankia sp. BMG5.11, assembly GCF_004337455.1. Classification (NCBI taxonomy): domain Bacteria; kingdom Bacillati; phylum Actinomycetota; class Actinomycetes; order Frankiales; family Frankiaceae; genus Parafrankia; species Parafrankia sp. BMG5.11. The sequence goes on from NZ_SJXI01000034.1 coordinate 7,273, forward strand.
AGCGCGAACGCCAGCCAGCCGGCGCACACCGCGCCCGCCGCGAGCGCCGCCGCCCCGGCGCGGCGGCGGGCGGGCACCCGCTCCAGCGCCAGCACCGCCACCGGGACGTACAAGGGAAGGATCACGAACGCGAACGCGAGGTACACCGCGGTCGCCGCCGTCAGCGCCGCCGCGTTCGTCTCGGTGCCACCGAGCTCACCGCGCACGCCCCACCAGACGAACGCCTCCGTCAGCGTGTGCGCCGCGAACAGCACGGGGAGTGCCGCCATCGGCCAGGCGGCGCGCTTGGGGACGTGGCGCAGGGCGTCCACCCCCACCGCTCCGATGATCGCCGCCGCCGCCACGTCCGCCTCGGGTGAGAAGCACATCGGGCCTCCGCTCATCCGGTCCGGCCGGCAGGCCGGTGTTTGTCCGCTCTTGAACGGCTATTACCAGGTCCGGCCCGCCGCTGTCCCGGGAACGGCTTCGCGCGCACGCGTCGGCGCTGTTCCCCGTGGATCTCCACGGGGAACAGCGCCGACGGCTGGTGCGGATCAGATCGACGTCACGTCACGTGACGCCTGGTTGGCGCGGTCGCTACTCGCCCAGGGCCGCGGCCGAGTCGAGCGGGGCGCCGGAACCGGACGTCCCGCCCGCCACGTAGACGCGGCCGTCGCCACCGGTGGCCGCGCCGTGGCCGGAGCGCGCGGTGAGGGCGCTGCTCGCACCCGCGGACCAGCGGTCGCCGTCCGGGGTGAACACCTGGGTGGAGCCGACGGTGTCGCCGTCGCTGTCCCGCCCGCCGACGACGTAGACCCGGCCGTCCGGCCCGGTCGCGCCCGCGGCCTCGGAGACACCCGTCGGCAGGTCGGCCACCTTCGCCCAGGAGCCGTCCGCCGAACCCGAGCCCGGCGTGTAGGCGTAGGCGTCGGACGACGCGGAGCTGCCGTCGCTGCCGCCCGCGGCGAGAATCCGCCCGTCCGGCAGGCCGACCAGCACCGGTGCACCGGCACCGGACGGCGGCGCACCGCCCGTCGTCCAGTCACCGGAGTCGGGGTCGTAGACCGCCAGGGTCGTCGCGTCGAGGACGTAGATCTTCCCGTCGGTGCCGCGGGTGGCGCTCGGCGTGCCCATCGGGCGGGGCAGCGACGGGCCCTCCGTCCAGTCACCGCTCGACGGCGTGTACACCTCGACGGTGTCGGTCGGGGTGCCGCCGCCGGTCTGGCCGCCGATCGCGTAGATCCGGCCGTCGGTGTCGGTCGCGGCGGCCAGGTGGTCGCGCGCGGTCGGCAGGGCCGGGGCGTTCGACCAGGCGTCCCGCTTCGGGTCGTAGACCTGGACGGTGTCAACCGGGGCGCCGGCCACAGTCGCACCGCCGGTCGTCCCGCCGCCCGTCGCGCCGGTCGGCGTGGCGGTCGGCGTGCCGCCGCCGGCCGGCGAGGTCGGCGTGGCGGTCGGCGTGCGGGACGTCGTGGGTGTCGTTGGCGTGCTCGGGGTCGTCGGCGTCGTCGTGGGCGACACACCCCCGTTGTTGAAGGCGGCCGGGGTCAGCCGCACCCCCGGGCTCGGCGTCGAACCGCCCTCGTCGCCGGGTGACCCGGTCGCGGTCGGCGTGGCGGTCGGCGTGGCGGTCGGCGTCGCGGTCGGTGTCGGGGTGGCTGTCCGGCTGGGGGTCGCCGAGCCGCTGGGCGTCGACGTCGCCGGTGAGCGGGTGGTGGGCGTCGCGGTCGGCGTCGCGGGCACGCCCCCGCCGACCCCACCACCGCCCGCGGTGGTCGCCTCACCGCCGAGGAGGTAGATCCGGCCGTCGCATCCCGTGGTGGCCGCGACATGGGCGAGCGGCGCCGGAAGGTCGGCGGCGGTCTCCCAGGTGCGCAGCGGGCCGGCGATGTGGGGCAGCGGCGGGCAGGCGCCGGCCGCGCCCGCGGACGGCTGTGGGGACGTGCTGGCCGGGCTTGTGGGACTGGGCGTACCGGTCGTGGGCGTACCGGTCGGCAGGGCCTCGGCGCCCGGCGCGAGCAGCGCCGGTGTCGCCAGAGCCGCCGCCAGCGCGGTGCTCAGGACCAACGCGCGTGAGGCGCATCTGCGGGACGTTCGTGACCAACTCATGGGTTCCCCCTCCGCGGCCCCGGCTGGGACCGGACCACTGGGTGGACGGGCGTGGGCGACCACCACCGCGAGTGCTGGCGCGCGGCGGCGGTCGGTGCTCGAGGGTCTCGGTCGAGGTCTGGGTCGAGGCCATGCCGGTGGTAGCGATGGGCACGCACTGTCTTCCCGCTGCTTCACAGAGTAGTCATCGCTGTGGGTGACATCGCTGGGTCACCCGGTCGAGGTGTCCATGGCAGCGGTGCCGTCGGTCGCCCGGCTGCCGGCCCTCACCTGCTTCGCCGCACCTCGCCGGGCCGGGCCGTCGCCGGGCCGTCGCCGGGTCCAGACGCTCCGCGGCCGTCACCGGGTGTCGGTGACCTGACCAGGGCAGGGCCGGCGCACACCCGTAGTCTTGCTCCGCGGGACGCCGTCCGGCCGTCGCCGGACCGGCATGGCGGTGGCCCGCCCACGTACCGGCGCCGGGTGGCGCCGGTGCCCGCGTCGCGATCCGCGGGCCGGCCTCGGGACGGGTCGGCACGCGGCGGAGCAGCAGGGGATCGGGGCGAAGCCATGGTGAGCGACCGCAGTCTGAAGACCTTGAACGCCACGCACAGGCGCCTGATGAGACTGACCCGCGGCCGGCTCGGATGGCGGGCCGGCGGCATGCCCGTCCTGGAGCTCACCACGACCGGGCGGCGCAGCGGCCGGGCACACACCGTCATGCTCACCTCCCCGCTGCGGGATGGCGACGCCATCGTCCTGGTGGCGTCGCGGGCCGGCGACGACCGACATCCCGACTGGTACCTGAACATCTGCGCCACCGCGGACGTCGAGGTCCGGGTCAGGGGCGGGTCGTGGCGGCCGATGCGCGCGCGGGTGGCGACACCGCCGGAACGGGAGCGGCTGTGGCCCCGCGTGGTGGCGGACAGCCGCTGGTACGAGAGCTATCAGGCCAAGTCGAAGCGGGTGATCCCGCTCGTCCTGCTCGAGCCGCGCTGATGCGGCCCGGCGCCCGGGACGCGGGCTGGAGCCTGGCCGACGTGCCGGACCAGCGGGGACGGACCGCCGTCGTCACCGGTGCGAACAGCGGCATCGGCTTCGAGGCGGCGAAGGTGCTCGCCGAGCGCGGCGCGACCGTCATCCTGGCCTGCCGCGAGCCGGCCCGGGCCGAGCAGGCCGCGGCACGCATCCGAACCGCCGCGCCGCGGGCGGACGTCCACGTCGAGCCGCTCGACCTGATCTCGATGACCTCCGTGCGCGCGGCCGCCGAACGGATCCGGGCCGCCCACCCGCGGCTTGACCTGCTCGTCAACAACGCCGGGGTGATGCTGCCCCCACCCGGCCCGAGCGGCGACGGGCTCGGCGGCGACGGCATCGAGCCGACGTTCGGGGTCAACCACCTGGGGCACTTCGCGCTGACGGGCCTGCTGCTCGACCGCATCCTGGCGACTCCGCACTCGCGGATCGTCACGGTCAGCAGCCTCGCCCACCTGGTCGGCCGCCTCGACCTCGAGCAGCTGCGCCGCCTCCCGCCGCGCGCTGACCGACCGGGGGACATCCGACCGGTGGTCGTGCCCGACCAGCGCGCCGGGTCGCCGTCCGAGCCGCTCTCAGCGTCGCCGTCCGGGCCGCGTGCACCCGCGCGCGGGGAGCGTGACAGCGCCGCCCTGGACAGCGCCGTCAGGGACGGCGGGCGCCCGGCCCACCAGCGGCTGCGGCGCTCGCCGGGCATGCCTGGCATGGGTCGGCGGCTGCCCCGGCAGCGCCTGCCGTATCCGACATCCAAGCTGGCGAACCTGATGTTCACCTTCGAGTTACAGCGCCGGCTCGCGGCCACCGGCGCGTCGACGATCGCGGTGGCCGCGCACCCGGGAATCGCCCGGACCGGGCTCACCCGCAACCTCATGCCCCCGGCGCGGGTGTTCATGGGCCTGCGCCTGGCGCCGCTGATGTCGTGGCTGGTCCAGGACCCGGAGATCGGCGCGCTCGCCACCGTCCGAGCCGCCCTCGACCCTGCGGCGCGCGCCGGTGACTACTACGGGCCGGCGGGCCTCTTCCACAGCACGGGCCTGCCCGTCGCCGTGCGCTCCAGTGCCCGCTCGCGCGACACCCACCTGCAGCACCGGCTGTGGGTGGAGTCCGAGCGGCTCACCGGGGTCAGCTACGACTTCCACCGCAGTCTCGAACGGCCGTCGCCGTCGCGGGCCTGACGGGCCTCAAAGGCCGAGGCCGAGGCTGAGGTCGCCGAGGATCAGTATCGACCCGACGAACACCACGAGAGCGCCGACCGCGGCCCCGATCGCGCCGACGAGGTCGAACGTCCCGATCCGGTGGTGCCACCGGCGGTACGGCGGTTGATCAACCAAGGGTTCTTCGTGAAGTTGTTCGTCGGTGGTGACGGCGGCGTGGAGCGGGCGACACGGGCCGAGCTGTTCGCGGCGTTGCTGGCGGAGGTCGGCGGTGGAGGTGATTGCCGCGTTGCGGAGCGAGGCGTCCGGCAATGTGGTGGCCGAGGAAGTACTGGATACCTCGGGCGAGCGGTCTGTCGGCCCTGGGGCTCGGGCCGGCGTGCGGCCTTCGGAGGTGTTCGAACGTATGTGCGATGACGGCGTGGAAAGTCCGTGGTCACCAGGGATTCCCGAGGATGGGAATGGTGTACGCAATGATCTTGTGGTACCCCGGGTGGGATTCGAACCCACACTGTCGGTGGTTTGAGCACCGTCTCTCTGCCGTTGGAGTACCGGGGCCTGCCTGGTCCGCGCGGGGAGAACCGATGCGGAACCTCTCGTGGACGACTCTAGCCGGGTAGGGTGCGATTCGACCTCCCGGCCCGGTCAGATTACGGGCCGGCCGGTCGCAGCCCGCGTCAGCCACCCGAACGTGACGACCGCACAATCCAGGAGTTCAACTCGATGAGCCAGCCTTCCTCGACGCCGCGTCGGGTGTTGATCGCTGAGGACGAAGCGTTGATCCGGCTGGACCTCAGGGAGATGCTCCAGGAAGAGGGCTACGAGGTCGTCGGTGAGGCGGGGGACGGCGAGACCGCTGTGGCCCTCGCGGGGAAGCTGCGCCCCGACCTCGTGATCCTGGACGTCAAGATGCCGAAGATGGACGGCATCGACGCGGGCGCGCGGATCGCCAAGGAGCGCATCGCCCCGGTGGTCATCCTCACCGCGTTCAGTCAGCGCGAGCTCGTGGAGCGGGCGCGCGAGGCGGGGGCCATGGCGTACGTGGTCAAGCCGTTCCAGAAGAAGGACCTGCTCCCGACCATCGAGATGGCGATGAGCCGGTTCACCGAGATCGTCAGCCTCGAGGCCGAGGTCGAGGATCTGCAGGGGCGCCTGGAGGCTCGCAAGATCATTGAGCGGGCGAAGGGCGTACTGCAGACCGAGCACGGGATGACCGAGCCGGACGCGTTCCGCTGGATCCAGCGGACGTCGATGAACCAGCGCCGGACGATGCGCGCCGTCGCGGAGGCTGTGCTCTCCGGTGAGGCGCTGCCCAGCTCGTGAGCCCGCGCGACCCGGACCCGGACCCGGGCCCGGACCCGGCCACCAGGCCGGAGCGGGCCACCGGTTCGGACGCGGCTACCGGGCCGGAGCCGGCAACGGGTCCCGCCCAGGTCACCGATCCGGATTCGGGCCCGGAGCCCGCGGCGGGCCGGAATCCAGCAGGCGGTTCAGCGCCCGCGGCGGGCTCGGAGCCGGCGCGGCCGGCTGCCGGGGTGACACTCGCCGGGTGGGTGCGTCCGGTGTCGCGGGCGGTGCCGTCCGCCGCGCGCCGGCTGGACCACTGGGCCCGCAGGTCGGCGCGTGACACCCGGGGGCGGGTCGTTCTCGCCGCGGTGCTGGTGCTGGTGCTCGCTGTCCCCACCGGGCTCGGCCTGGGGCTCGCCGCGGTGCTGGACGGTGCTGGTTCTGGAGCGTCGGCGACGAAGGTCGCCACGATCGGCGTGATGGCGCCCCTGTCGGGGGGCTCGGCCGACGCGGGCGTGAGTGTGCGCGACGCGGTCACCCTCGCGGTCGAGGAGGCCAACCGGCAGGGGGCCGTCCCGGGCTGGAAGCTCGAGGTGGCCGCCCACGACGACCTCGCCCGCCCCGACGGCGGCGCGGCCGGGGCGGATCTGTTCGCCGACGACAGCCGGGTGATCGGGGTCGTCGGCCCGCTCAGCTCCAGCGTGGCGATGGTGTCCCTGGACAGGCTGAGCAGCGTGGGCATCCCGGTGATCTCGCCGTCCAACGCGGAGCCGACGCTGACGGCGCCGGAGAGCGCGTCGAACACCCGCCCGTATCCCACGTACTTCCGGCTCAGCGGCACCGACGAACTGCTCGCCCAGGTGACGGCCGACTATGCCGTGAACACGCTGGGGCGCTCGCGGATCAGTGTCGTCGACGGCGGCCCGGACTACGGCACGATCACGCTCGCGGAGCGGTTCGCCCGGCACGCGCGGGCCGCGGGGGCGACCGTGCCGACGGTGCACCGGGTCGACGGCGCGTCGACCGCCGGCGAGCAGGTCCGCGAGACGGCGAAGGCCATCCAGGACGAGGCACCCGATCTGGTGTACCTGGCGACGGGTGCCGGCTTCGCCGGCGAGCTGCGTGGAGCGCTCGCGGACGAGGGGGTGGCCGTCCAGGTGATGGGCGCGGACGGCCTGCTCGACCGCGACTACGTGGAGCGCTCGGACTCCGCGGCGGACGGTGACGTCGTCGCGGACCTGTCGGTGCCGCTGTCACGCCTCCCGGCGGCCGGGGCGTTCGTGGCGGCCTACTCGGAGCGGTTCGGCGGGCCAACGGTGGGCGCGGACGGGCTCCTGCCCGACGGGACGTCCATTGAGCCGGAGCCGGAACCAGAGCCGGCGCCGACGGCTTCCGGCGCTCCGGGTCACGCCACGGCCACGTCCGCGTCCGTGGACCCGAGCCACACGTCCGGTTCCGCGTCCGCGGCCGACGAGGCGGGCGCGAGCAGATCCGGCGCGAGCGAGGCCGGTACGGCGAGCCCCTCGGAGCGTGAGCTGGAGGTGCGCCGCGCCCGGGACGCCGCCCTGGCGGATCTGCGGGAGGCGGCGATCCCGCCGGTGGCGGCCTACGCCTACGACGCCGCGCGGGCGCTGATCCGGGCGGCGGCGGCGGTCCTGCCCGGCCGGACGGAGGTGGACATGGCGACCCGCCAGGCGCTGGTCCGCGCGGTCGGTGCCGGGGACTTCGCCGGAGTCACCGGCCAGGTCGCCTTCGACACGAAGGGCGACGTCATCGATCCGCGCGTGGTGCTGTACTCGGTGCTCGGTGGAAACTTCGTCCCGTTGCAGGTCGACTCGCCCTGATTGCTTCCCGCGACGTCTGGGTGCCAAAGCACGTCTAGTACCACGTGAAGTCACGACACTCTTACTTTCAGCTTTCATCGCTCGGGTGGAGCCGCTAGGTTTCCGCTGCGCGGAGCGCGCCCGCGCGCCGGTGGAAAGCAGCGGAAGGACGTGGCATGACGGGCAGCCCACGCACCCCTCGACCCAGGACCAGACGGGCCGGGGTCCTGCGGCCGGTCGCCGGGGTGGTCGCGGGCCTGGCGATGGTCGGCGCGGCGTTGACCGCCTGCGGCGGTGGTGACTCGAACGAGGCCGGTACCAAGGAGTTCCTCATCGGCTTCCAGGGGCCGCTGTCCGGGGAGAACCAGCAGCTCGGCATCAACGCCTACAACGGCGTGCTGACCGCCGTCGACCTGGCCAACCGCACCGGCGGCCTGCCGTTCACCCTGCGGATCGTCGCCTCCGACGACCAGGGCGTGCCCGAGCAGGGGCCGACCGCCGCCCAGAAGCTCATCGACAACCCGGACGTCGTCGCGGTCGTCGGCCCGGTGTTCTCCGCGCCGACGAAGGCCAGCGAGCCGCTGTACAGCCAGACAGGCCTGCTGTCGGTCAGCCCGTCGGCGACCGCCCCGGCGCTCACCGACCTCGGGTTCACCAGCTTCTACCGGGTGATCGCGCCGGACACCGTGCAGGGCGCCGGCGCCGCCGAGTACCTCGCCAAGGTCGTGAAGGCCAAGCGCGTCTACTCGCTGGACGACCGCAGCGAGTACGGCACCGGCCTCTCCGGCGCCGTCGAGCGCGGCCTGAAGCAGGCGGGCGTCGCCTACACCCACGACGGGATCAACCCGACGAAGGACTACACCTCCCAGGCGACGAAGATCATGGCGGACGGCGCCGACGCCGTCTACTACTCCGGGTACTACTCCGACTTCGCGCTCCTCACGAAGGCGCTGCGCAGCAAGGGGTACGACGGGGCGATCCTCAGCGGCGACGGCTCGAACGACGACCAGTACATCCGCCAGGCCGGCGCGGCGAACGCCGAGGGCACGCTCATCACCTGCCCCTGCTCGGACGCCAACACCGACCCGGCCGCCACCGGCTTCGTCAGCGAGTACAAGAAGGTCAACAGCGGCCTGAAGCCGGGCACGTACTCCGGCGAGGCCTACGACGCCACCAACGCCATCATCTCGGTGCTGCGCAAGCTCGGGACCGGCGCCAGCCGCGAGTCGGTGCTCGCCGACTTCGGCTCGGTCGACTTCCCCGGGGTGACCAAGCGGATCCGCTTCGAGCGCAACGGTGACGTCCAGGGCTCGACCGTCTACGTGTACCAGGTTAAGGACGGCCAGCGCGTGGTGCTCGGGCCGGTCAGCTCGCTCGTCAAGCCGTGACCGGCCGGCGAGCACCTTCCCGGCGGGTGGGGCATGGGCTCGGCTGAGCAGATCAGCCAGCTCACGATCGACGGTCTCATGGTGGGCGCGCTCTACGCGGTGATCGCCCTGGGGTACACGCTCGTCTACGGGGTTCTGCAGCTGATCAACTTCGCGCACAGCGAGGTGTTCATGCTCGGCGCGTTCGGCGGGCTCTTCGCCAGCCGGGCGCTGGTCCCGGCGGGCGCCACCCCGTCCGGTCTCACGTCGGCCGGGCTGGTGCTGTTCGGGCTGGTGGCAGGCGCGCTGGCCGGCGCCGCGGCCGCGTACGCGCTGGAACGCTGCGCCTACCGGCCGCTGCGCCGTCGCGGCGCGCCCCGGCTCGCCTACCTGATCAGCGCGATCGGGGCCTCGCTGTTCGCCTTCAACCTGGCCGGCAAGGAGTTCGGCCGGCAGAGCATCCCGGTGCCCGACCTGTTCACCAACGGGACCGTGGTGACGGTGCTCGGCGCGGAGATCTCCACGCAGTCGCTGGTCATCGCCTGCACGGCGCTGGCGATGCTGCTCGCCGTGGACCACCTCGTGGCCGGAACCCGGCTGGGGCAGTCCGTGCGCGCGGTGGCCCAGGACGCCGAGTGCGCCGGCCTGATGGGCGTGGACGTCCAGAAGGTCATCGTCGTGACGTTCGTGCTCGGCGGGCTGCTGGCTGGCGCGGGCGGGTTCCTCTACGCGATGACCTTCAACGCCTCGTACGCGATGGGGTTCGTCCCGGGGATCAAGGCCTTCACCGCGGCGGTGCTCGGCGGGATCGGCAACGTGCGCGGCGCGGTCCTCGGCGGGCTGCTGCTCGGCCTGGTCGAGAGCTTCGGCGGCTACCTGTTCGACGCCTCCTACAAGAACGTCATCGCCTTCACGGTGCTGGTGCTGGTGCTGCTGGTGCGCCCGTCCGGTCTGCTCGGGACCAGGCTGGGGCGGCCGGCGTGAAGCTCCGCCGGCCCGCGCCGCGGCGGTCGCCCGCGGTCCGGTCGCATTCCGTCCGGGCACGGAAGGCCCAGTCGCGGCGGGCCCAGCTGCGAGAACTGCGGTCGCGGATGGCCCGGCCGGGGGCGGCCCGGCCGGGGGGTGTGCCCTGGCCGGTCGTGGCCAGGTCGCCGGCGGCCCGGCGGCTGGGTGCCTGCCTGTTCCTGGCCGTGATCGCCGCGGTGGTGACGGGCCCGTCCGGGGACGCCGACCGCCCACTGGCGGGGATCGAAGGCTCGTTCACGCCCGCGCGGGCGGCCGGGTTCGCTGCCGGGGGACTCGCGCTGTGGGCGCTGTCGATCGGTGCCGACCGGCTGACGACCCGGCTCCGGTCCGCCGGCCACGGCGCCGCGCTGGGCGGCGGTCGCCTGGCCGCGCTGGGCGGCGGGGCGTGGGTGGCGCCGGCCGGTGCCGCGTGGGCGTCGTTCCGCCGGGGCCGTTGGGCGGCATTCCGCCGGGGCCGGTGGTCGGCGCCGGCGGGCAACCTGGCGCTGCTCGCCGTCGCCGTGGCGGTCCCGCCGCTGCTGTCCACGGCGGCCCAGCAGGCGCTGGTGAGCGAGATCGGGATCTACGCCCTGCTCGCCCTCGGCCTGAACGTCGTCGTCGGCTACGCCGGACTGCTCGATCTCGGCTACATCGCCTTCTTCGCGATCGGCGCCTACACCACGGCCTACGTGACGTCCGCGGACGCGATGCCCTGGCACGCGCCCTGGCAGGTCAACCCGTTCTTCGCGCTACCCGTCGCACTGGTCGTGGCGGCCGTCGCGGGTGTCGTCCTGGGCGGCCCCACGCTGCGCCTGCGCGGGGACTACCTGGCCATCGTCACCCTCGGGTTCGGCGAGATCGTCCAGTTGCTCGCGAACAACGCCGACGGCGTCACCGGCGGCCCGCGCGGCGTGTTCGGCCTGCCGCCGCTGTCGGTCGACCTGCCGGGTGTGCACTACTCCTGGGGCCTGAGGCCGTTGCCCTACTACTACCTCCTCGTCGTCCTGATCGTGCTCGTCATGGTGGTCTTCGGCCGGTGGGAGCGCTCCCGGACCGGCCGGGCCTGGACGGCGATCCGCCAGGACGAGGTGGCCGCCGAGGCCACGGGCGTGGCGACGATGCGGATGAAGCTGCTGGCCTTCGCCGTCGGCGCGTCCGTGTCGGGCTTCGCCGGCGTGGTCCTGGCGACCAAGCAGTTCTTCAACCCGCAGACGTTCGGCCTGCAGTCCTCCCTCCTCGTGCTGACCATCGTGATCTTCGGTGGTATGGGCTCGCGGCTCGGCGTGGTGCTCGGGGCGCTGGTCCTGCAGGGGACGGCCTTCCTCCTGCGTGACACGGTCCCGCCCGCGGACCGCTACATCTACTTCGGCGCAGTGGTGATCCTGATGATGATCTTCCGTCCGCAGGGCCTGCTGCCGCCGCGGGGCCCGCGGGCACCCGCCAGCCCCGGCCCGGCCGCCGCCCCGGAGCGCCCGGCGGTTCCCACCGAGCGCGCCGGAGCCCCGGGACCAGCCGGGCCCGCAGCGTCGACCGAGGCGGCGCGGTGACCGGCCGGCCCATCCCCGGCCCGCGGCCGTCGACGACCCTCGGGCCGGTCCTGGACGTCCGCGACGTCACCCTGCGCTTCGGCGGGCTGACCAGCCTGGACGGCGTCTCGCTGCGCCAGGACCGGGGAAGCGTGCTGGCCGTCATCGGCCCGAACGGGGCCGGGAAGACGTCCCTGTTCAACTGCCTGACCGGTGCCTACCGGCCGCAGCGGGGCAGCGCGCGCTTCTGGCCCGCGGATGACGGCGTCGAGCTGGTCGGGCGGTCCCCGCACCGGGTCGCGCGGCTCGGCGTGGCCCGGACGTTCCAGAACATCCGCCTGTTTCCCGAGATGTCGGCGGTGGAGAACGTGCAGGTCGGCGTCGAGGTGCGGGCCCGGACGGGGGCGCTGCGCGGGCTGCTGCCGACCAGGGCCGTGCGGCGGGAGGAACGGGAGACCCTCGACCGCTGCCATGAGCTGCTCGACTTCGTCGGGCTGGGCCACCGTGCCGAGCGGCCGGCGGCCGCCCTGGCCTACGGGGAGCAGCGACGGCTGGAGATCGCCCGCGCGCTCGGCACGTCCCCCTCGCTGCTTCTGCTCGACGAGCCGGCCGCCGGTGCCACCGCCGCGGAGCGCACGGACCTCGTCACGCTCATCCACGCCATCGCGGGGCGGGGGATCTCGGTGCTCCTCATCGAGCACGACATCCGGTTGGTGGCCGCCGTCGCCCGCGCGATCGTCGTGCTCAACTTCGGCCGGGTGATCGCCGCGGGACGTCCCGACGAGGTTCGGGCCGACCCCGCCGTCGTCGAGGCCTACCTCGGCGAACCGGACGAGAGGCGGGACGGGCCGTGACACCGGAGGGGAACCCCCTCGACGGATCGCCACTCGAGAACATCGCGCCGCTGGAGAACATCTCGCCGGTCGACAGCACGCCGCCGACCGGGAGCATGCCGCCGACCGGGAGTGCCTCACAGGTCGGGAGTGCACCGCAGGCCGGGAGCGTCTCGGCGTTCAGGAGCACGATTCCGGCCGGGACGTTGGTCGACCTGACCGTTCCCGAGCGACCGCTGTTGGACGTGCGCGACGCCGAGGTGGCCTACGGAGCCGTAACCGCGCTGCGGGGGATCTCGCTGCGGGTGGACCCGGGCGAGGTGGTGGCCCTGCTCGGCGCGAACGGAGCCGGGAAGACCACCACCCTGCGGATGATCTCCGGACTCCTCCCGCCCGCTCGCGGCTCGGTCTGGTTCGACGGCGCCCGCCTGGCTGGCACCGGCAGCGGCACCGGGCTCGGCGGCACTGGCACCGGCGGCGGTACCAGTGGGAACTGCGGCGCCGGTGCCTGGTCCGACGGCACGCGGGACTCGCCGGGGCTGCCGGTGCACCGGGTAGCCGCGCTCGGCATCAGCCATGTGCCCGAGGGACGGCGGATCTTCCCGGCGATGACGGTGGCCGAGAACCTCGCGATGGGCGCCTACACCGACCGCCGCCGGGCCTGGAGCCGTGCCGGCCGCGACGCCCGCCGAGAAGCCCGCCGGGACGTCCGCCGTGGCCTCGACCGCGTGCACGCGCTGTTCCCACGCCTCGCCGAGCGGGACCGCCAGCCCGCGGGCACGCTCTCCGGCGGGGAGCAGCAGATGCTGGCGATCGGGCGGGCGCTGATGGCCCGGCCCCGGCTGGTCCTGCTGGACGAGCCCTCTCTCGGGCTGGCCCCGAAACTGGTCGCGACGATCTTCGAAGTGATCGAGGAGATCAACGCGGACGGGGTGACCGTCCTGCTGGTGGAGCAGAACGCGGCGGCGGCGCTGCGGATCGCGCACCGGGGCTACGTCCTGGACACCGGCCAGGTGGCACTCGCGGGCAGTGCTGACGAGCTGGCCCGCGACCCCCGGGTGCGCGACGCCTACCTGGGCAGCCCGAGCGATTCCGACGCCGTGGCACCCTAGATCCCGACGCCGTGGCACCGAAGTGGCACCGGTGCCGGGGATGTAGCTCGCGGGGCCTGTGGCCGGCGCTTTGGCGAATGCCCGGGGTGGACTTTGGTGCCGTCCGAACCTTCCCCGTGCCCGGCGTTTTCTACTCGTCCGCCCCGGGCGTCCACCTGCAGTCGACGGTAGCAGGGCGGCTGCGCGCGCCGTTCACCGCGTACCGGTCACGGCTTGCGGTCCGCGTCGCCCGATCCCGGCGCCGGGATCTTCCCGCCGGCCGGTGGGCGGTCGCGCAGCATGCAGGTCAGCCGGCAGGTGCACACCGCCCGGCCGGCCTCGTCAGTGACCCGGATGTCGTAGGTGGCCAGCGTCGACCCCCCGTGCACCTGAGTCGCGACCGCCGTCACGACGCCGTCGGTGACCGCGCGGTGGTGGGTGGCGTTGATCTCGATCCCGACGGCGACCCGGTCGGCCCCGGCCGAGAGCATCGAGGCGACCGAGCCGACGGTCTCCGCGAGCGCCACCGAGGCACCGCCGTGCAGCAGGCCGTAGGGCTGGCGGTTGCCGGCGACCGGCATCGTGGCGACCACGCGCTGCGCGCTCGCCTCCGTCAGCACGATCCCCAGGCGTTCGCCGAGCTCGCCGCGGTGCTCGTTGAGCTCATTGAGCATGTTGATCTGATCGTCCGTACTCGTCGCCGTTCTGGACACGTCGAGCACATTAGTTCAATTCCTCATTGGTCATCGGGCGCGGTCGGCGCGTCCGGCACAGGCACGGGGCTGGGGCTGGCCAGGGCGGTGCAGGGCCTGCGCACGCCGCCGGCTCGACCGCGCGGCCGCCGCGGGCCACGGCCGATCATGGAGTTCCGCGGAACCTCGGAACTCCCACAGACCGCGACCACCACGAACAGCTCGGCGTAGGGCTCGCGGCGCGTCCCGGTTGTATCTCCTCCTGGCCCTCCGCCGGACATGCGCGGACCTGTCGTACCCACGGCCTAGACTCGCCGCGTGCCTGCGACTACCTCGTCCCCGTCCAGCAGCTCGTCGGCGGCCAGCCGTGCGTCGGCGTCCGCGGACCGTCCCCGGCTGCTGCTGCTCGACGGGCACTCGCTGGCCTACCGCGCCTTCTTCGCGCTCCCGGTGGAGAACTTCTCGACCAGCACCGGCCAGCCGACGAACGCCGTCTACGGCTTCACCTCGATGCTGATCAACGTCCTGCGCGACGAGAAGCCCACGCATGTCGCCGTCGCGTGGGATCTGCCGACCCCGACGTTCCGGCACACGCAGTACGCCGAGTACAAGGCCGGTCGCTCGGAGACGCCGGCGGACTTCGTCGGCCAGGTCGCGCTGATCCACCAGGTCTGCGACGCGCTGGCGGTGCCCGGGGTGAGCGCCGCCGGGTACGAGGCCGACGACGTGATCGCCACCCTCGCCACCCAGGCGTCCGCGGAGGGGATGGACGTCCTGGTCGTGACCGGCGACCGCGACGCGCTGCAGCTGGTGAACGAGCGGGTGACGGTGCTGATGACCCGCAAGGGCATCAGCGACATGACGCGTTTCACCCCCGACGAGGTGCAGGCCAAGTACGGCCTGTCCCCGGTGCAGTACCCCGACTTCGCCGCGCTGCGCGGCGACCCGTCCGACAACCTGCCCTCGGTGCCCGGGGTGGGGGAGAAGACGGCCACCAAGTGGATCCAGCAGTTCGGCTCGCTGGCCGAGCTGGTCGACCGGGCCGACGAGATCGGTGGCAAGACCGGCGCGTCGCTGCGGGAGCACCTGTCCAACGTCATCCGTAACCGTTCGCTGACCGAGCTGGCCCGTGAGGTGCCGCTGGAACTGACGCCGGCAGACCTGCGCCTGCACCCCTGGGATCGCGAGGCCGTCCACCAGCTCTTCGACACGCTGCAGTTCCGGGTGCTGCGGGAGCGGCTGTACGCGGCGCTGTCGGTGGCGCCGCCGGCCGCCGACGAGGGCTTCGAGATCGAGCTGAGCATGCTCGGGCCGGACGAACTCGCCTCGTGGCTCGCCGAGCACGCCTCCGGCGCCGGCCGCACGGGCCTGCACCTGCGCGGCACCTGGGGCCGGGGTACCGGGGTGATCGTCTCGGTGGCCCTCGCCGCCGCCGACGGCGCCGCCGCCTGGATCGACCCGACCCAGCTCACCGCTGGCGACTCCGCGGCGCTCGGCAACTGGCTGGCCGACCCGGACAGGGCGAAGGCCGGCCACGACCTCAAGGGCCCGATGCTGGCGCTGGCCGAGGCCGGTTTCACCCTGGCCGGTGTCACCAGCGACACCGCGCTCGCGGCCTACCTGGCGCTGCCCGGCCAGCGCTCCTTCGACCTCGCCGACCTGGCCCTGCGCTACCTGCACCGCGAACTGAAGTCGGACGCCCCGAGCAACGGCCAGCTCACCCTCGACGGTTCCGGCGAGGCCGACGAGGCGGAGGCCGACGCGATCCGCGCCCGGGCCGCGCTCGAGCTGGCCGACGCCCTCGACGGCGACCTGGAGCGCAGGTCCGCGGCCCGCCTGCTGCGGGAGATGGAACTCCCGCTGGTGACCGTCCTGGCGACGATGGAGCGCGCGGGCATCGCGGCCGACGAGGATCACCTCCTCGAGCTGCAGAAGCACTACGGCGGTGAGGTGTCCGACGTCGCCGCACAGGCGCACGGCATCGTCGGGCGCACCTTCAACCTCGGCTCGCCCAAGCAGCTCCAGCAGATCCTGTTCGACGAGCTCGCGCTCCCGAAGACCAAGCGCATCAAGACCGGCTACACGACCGACGCCGACGCGCTGGCGTGGCTGGCCACCCAGTCCGACCACCCGCTGATCCCCGTGCTGCTGCACCACCGCGACGTCGCCCGGCTCAAGACCGTCGTCGACTCACTCATCCCGATGATCGACGACGCCGGCCGGATCCACACCACGTTCAACCAGATGATCGCGGCGACCGGCCGGCTGTCGTCCACCGACCCGAACCTGCAGAACATCCCGATCCGCACCCCGCAGGGCCGGCAGATCCGGCAGGCGTTCGTGGTCGGCCAGGGGTACGAGACACTGCTGACGGCCGACTACTCGCAGATCGAGATGCGGCTGATGGCGCACCTGTCCGGTGATGCCGGCCTCATCGAGGCGTTCGCATCGGGCGAGGACCTCCATTCCTTCGTGGCCGCGCAGGCGTTCGGGCTGCCGGTCTCCGAGGTCGATCCCGAGCTGCGCCGGCGTATCAAGGCGATGTCCTACGGGCTGGCCTACGGCCTGTCCGCCTTCGGGCTCGCCGGCCAACTCGGAATCGCCCCCGATGAGGCACGCGAGCAGATGGACGCCTATTTCGCCCGTTTCGGTGGCGTCCGGGACTTTCTGCGCGGGGTCGTCGACCAGGCCCGCCGTGATGGTTACACCGAGACCATCATGGGCCGCCGCCGTTACCTGCCCGATCTGACCAGCGACAACACCCAGCGCCGGCAGATGGCCGAGCGGATGGCGCTGAACGCCCCCATCCAGGGATCGGCGGCCGACATCATCAAGATCGCGATGTTGGGCGTGGGTCGGGCGCTGCGCTCGCGTGACCTGAGCTCCAGGCTGCTGCTTCAGGTGCACGACGAACTCGTCCTGGAGATCGCCCCCGGCGAGCGGGCTGAGGTCGAGGCGCTGGTCCGAGCCGAGATGGGTAGCGCGTACGAGATGTCCGTGCCGCTCGAGGTGAGCGTCGGCGCCGGCCGGACCTGGGACGAAGCCGGTCACTGACACCAGCGACCGGAGCCTGGCTTCCCTGGTTTCCGCCTCTTTTCCGCCTTTCCGGCGATGGAGTCGACAATCCCAGCCGTGGTCATCGTCGTCGGCGTTGAATCATCCGGAATTCACGCCGCCTGTCCGAAATGTGGTTGGTAAAGCGTCGTCGCGGACGTTAGATTCATTCGGTTTTTGGTTATGTTCTGACTACGTCAGGTCTCTGTCGTCCGCGCGGGTGGTCCGGCGCGCCCGGGCCCCGTCGGCCACTGGCCGCCACAACGGTGCCGGTCAGCGCCCAGCGCCGGGGACCTGCCGCGGCCAGGGAGAGGGGGACGGGTCGTGACCAGCGGTCCCGTAGTCGTCGACCGCCGCCGCCTGCTAGTGGTCCTCACCGTCGGGATGGTGGGGTTCTTCCTGTTGGTCCTGACCGTCCCCGGATCCCCGGGGCGGCTGCGTGCCGGGACGTGGATCGCACTGGCCATCGCGCTGGTCAACCTGGCCCTCATCCAGCGGCTCGTCGCCGCCCACGAGCGGTGGCCGTGGCTGGCCGCGCTCGCCGCCGCCTCGATGGCGGCCGGGATGGGAGCCGCGGCCGCGGACGCCATACCCGGGGAGGAAAGCCAGCTGTTCCTGCTGTGGTTCCCCTGGATCGCCAGCTACTGCGGTGTGCTCAGGCTCGGCTGGAGCCTGGCCATGGCGGCCTGGGTGGCCCTGACGCTGCTGCTGGCGGCGTCGGTCAACTCCGCCCTCGCCGGCTCGCCGGCGCTGCTGATCACCGCGGCCGTCAGCTCGGCCGGCGGCTGCCTGGTGATGTACGGGCTGTTCCAGTGGCGCGGGGAGCAGGCCTACTCCGATCCGCTGACGTCCCTGGTGGCACGCAGCGGGCTGACCCGTGCCGCGGACCCGGCGATCGCGCGGGCGGTCAAGAAGGACCGCGAGGCGGTCCTGCTCCTGCTCGACATCAACCGGTTCCGGGAGGTCAACGACGCGCTGGGGCACGAGGCCGGTGACGAGCTGCTGCGCCAGCTGGCCCGCGCTCTTCCCACGGTGACGCCGCGGCCGTCCTTCGTCGGCCGGCTCGGCAGCGACGAGTTCGCGCTCGTCATCCCCGGCCCGCCCGGCGCGGACCGCCGTGACGACGACGAGCTGGGCGGTGGTGATGCCAGCCGCGGAGATCCGGACCGCGGCGGGTCCGCACACGGCGGCCCGCACCGGGGCGGGTCCGTGCCGACGTCGGCGAGTCGGGAGAGCGACCTGCGTGAGCTCGGTCAGTCGGTGCTGCGCCAGATCGAGGGGCCGTTCACCGTGCACGGCGTCGAGGTCGAGGTCGAGGCGAGCGCCGGGCTGGCGGTCGCCCCGCGCGACGGGGAGACGATCGGGTCGTTGCTGCCCTGTGCGGACGCGGCGCTGTCCCGGGCCAAGCGCGAGGGCGAGCGGGTCGGGCTGTGGGACGCGGGCATCGCGGGCGTGCGCTCCTGGGAGATCGCGCTGTACGCGGAGCTGCGCGCGGCCATCGCCAGGGACGAGCTCATCGTCTTCTACCAGCCGCTCCAGGCGGCGGCGACCGGGCGGATCGTCGGCGTCGAGGCTCTCGTGCGCTGGAGCCATCCGACCCGCGGGCTGCTGCCGCCCGGCGCGTTCCTGCCGATGGCGGAGCGCTCGGCGCTCATCGTCGACGTCACGAGGTGGGTGCTGGACGAGGCACTGCGGCAGTGCGCCGCGTGGGCCGCCCGTGGGCTGCACGTGCCCGTCTCGGTGAATCTCTCCGCCCGCATGCTCGTCCTGGACGACCTGCCCAGCCTGGTGACCGGGAGCCTGGCCCGCCACCAGCTCCCCCCGGACGTACTGACCCTCGAGATCACCGAGAGCGCCCTGGTGACCCAGCCCGGCCGGGCCGCCGCCATGCTCCGGGAGCTGCGCAGCAAGGGCGTCAAGCTCGCCCTGGACGACTTCGGCACCGGTTACAGCTCGATGGAGATCCTCAAGGCGCTGCCGTTCGACGAGGTCAAGATCGACCGCGGGTTCGTCGCGGACGTCCGCGGCAGCCTGCTGGACGCGGCGATCGTGCGTTCGGTGCTGGACCTCGGCCACCGGCTCGGCCTGCGGGTCGTCGGCGAGGGCGTCGAGGACGACCGGACGCTGCGGATGATGACCGAGCTCGGCTGCGACATCCTGCAGGGCGACGCGGTCTCGCGCCCGCGCCCGCCGTCGCATCTCGAGGACCTGCTGGTGGAGCGGGCCGCACCCGCCGACCGCCCCGGCGCCGCCGGTGCGGCGGCCCCTGCCGCCCTGCCGGCTGGTGGTGCTGTGCCGGCCGGCAGCGGCGTGCCGGTGGGCGGTGCCGGGTCTGCGGCCGACGCGGTGGAGGCGGTGGACGCGGCGCGTTCCGAGCCGATCGTCGGCCCGGATGCCCCCTTCACGGTGTCGCAGACGCGGCGGTTCGGTGTCCTGGCCCCGCCGGTGGCGGACGAGGCGGCGCGGGTCGCCGCGACCCGGCGCTACGAGATCGCGTTCCGGCCGCGGACCTACCCCCTGGACGACATGGCGGCCCTCGCGGCCGCGATGACCGGCTGCAACGTGGGGTCGGTGCTCCTGGTCGGCGCCGACTCGGAGACCTACCTGGGCCGCCACGGCCACGAACTGAAGGACGTGCCGGCCCGGGTCGGCGTGGCCTCGCACGCCGTCGCGGCGGGCGAGCTGCTGGAGATCCCGGACGCGATGCTCGACACCCGGTTCGCGCACGGGACCAGGGCGTTCCCCGGCCGGAAGGCCCGTTTCATCGCAGCCGTCCCGGTGCGGACCTCCGACGGCTACGCCATCGGTGCGGTCACGATCAACGACCGGATCCAGCGGCGGCTCACCCCGGGCCAGCGCGAGGCGCTGGAGAGCCTCGCCCAGCACGCCGCGGTCATGATGGACGTCCGCCGGGAGGCCGTGCTGCTCGCCGTGGTCACCGACACCGCCCGGGCGCTGGACCAGCTCTGTTACCCGGATGATCTCCCTGCGGCCGCGTCCCTGGTCAGTGACGCCGCGCGGCACATGCTGGGCGGCGACGTCGTCACCGTCCTGATGTCCGACACGCCCGGCTCGACGGTCTACAACTCCGTCGGGGCTTCCCTCGCGCCCGGGGCCACCTCCCTCATCAAGCCGGGGCAGCGGTTCAGCTCGAACGACGAGACGGTCATCGGCGAGGTCCTGCGGACACAGAGCCCACTGTTCGTCCCGGACGCGCCGACCTTTCCCGGCTTCAACCTGGACATCGTCCGCGCCAGTGGTGTGGCCTCCGCGTTCCTCGTCCCGATCCCGGGGGAGGGCGGTGCGCTCGGCGTCATGTGCGCCCGCTGGCCGGCCCCGGTGGCCGCGATCGACCCGTCGCTGTACCGCGCGATGGCGCTGCTGGCCGGGCAGGCGGGGCACGGCCTCGGCCGGCTGCGGGCCGCCTCGGTTCGGGAGCACCACCCGGACGGCACGGCCGGGCTGACCGGCCGGGCGGCCTTCCTCTCCACCCTGCAGGGGCTGTCGCCGGGCGCCGCGGTGTGCCTGTTCGACGTCCAGGCGGGCCGGGACAGGTTGACCAGTCGGTTCGCCGAGCTCCTGCGGGCCGTCTGCGACGAGTCCGCGTATCTCGCCCGCTGGTCGGACAGCCGGTTCGCGGTGGCCGTCCCGACCGGCGGGCGGGAACGGGCCGAGGCGATGGCCGACGAGGTCCGCCGCTCCTGGGCCCGGGAGTCGGCGGTGCCGATCGCCGTCGGCATCTCGGTGACCAGGAGCCACGAGCCGTCGAGCGCCGCGCTCATCGACGCGGAGAACCACCTGCTGGAGACGATGGCGGTGGTGGTCCGGGCCGAGCGGGCAGCCGCGGCGCGCGTGACAGCAACGTCAGCAGGGGTCTGACCCCTTCGGGCACCGGCTCGTGGAACGTCCGCTCCACCCGGCCGCCCTGGAACTCCACCTCGATCACGTAGACGAAGCGATCCGCCCCCGCCGGGCCGCCGCCGGTGCCGCCTGGCCCGGCGGTACCGTCCGGCCCGGCGGTGAGCGAGGCCGCCAGCGACCGCAGCGTGGCCGCCTGGTCGGCGGGGAGCTGGGCGGTGTCGAGCCCGCGCCGGACCGGCCGGCCGATGATCCCGCCAGAGCGTTCCAGGATCACCCGGATGCGCCCGGCCAGGTCGGCGGGCCCGCCGCCGTCCGGGCGGGACCCGGTGTTCCGGTCGTCGGTCACCCTCCGATTCTCCCCGCCCGGCCGGGGCGTCAGACCGGAACGCCGACCGAGGCCCAGGCGTCCCGCACGGCCTGGGTCTCCTCGGGCCCGAACAGCACCTGGGCCTGGCGCGAGGTGGCGGCGGCGAACGACCGGAACGTCGCGTTCGGCCGGAGCTGGGGCGCGCGCAGCGCCTCGTACCAGATCCGGCCCGCGCGCTCCCAGGCGTGGCCGCCGAGGGCCACCGCGAGCGTGTGGAAAGCCTTGTTCGGGATGCCCGAGTTGATGTGCACCCCGCCGTTGTCGGTCGTCGTGCGGACGTAGCCGTCCATGTGCGCGGGCTGAATGTCGTCGCCGAGCACCGGGTCGTCGTAGGCCGTGCCAGGCTCCTTCATCGACCGCAGCGCCACGCCCTGCACGGCGTCGGTGAGCAGGCCCTCGCCGATCAGCCAGTCGGCCTCCTCGGCGGTCTGGCCGCGCAGGTGCTGCTTCACCAGCGAGCCGAAGACGTCGCTCAGCGACTCGTTCAGCGCGCCCGACTGGTTCAGGTACATCAGCTGCGCCTCGTCCTCGGTGACGCCGTGCGCGAGCTCGTGGCCGATGATGTCCAGCGAGACCGTGAACCGGTTGAACAGCTCGCCGTCACCGTCGCCGAAGACCATCTGCCGGCCGTTCCAGAAGGCATTTTCGTAATGATCGCCGTAGTGCACGGTCGCGAGCAGGCCCATCCCGTCGTCGTCGACGGAGTCCCGGCCGTAGGCGTCGAGGAAGAACGCGAACGTGGCGCCGAGGCCGTCGTACGCCTCGTTCACGGCGACGTCGGCCACCGGGGCGTCGCCCTCGGCGCGCACGGTCGTGCCCGGCAGGTCCTCGGACTCCTTCGCGTCGCCGATCGTGCGGCGCGGGCCGCTGGTCGGGGCCAGCCGCGGCGGGGTCGCCGGGCGCTGCACGGAGCGCATCAGGGCGTTGTGCACCCGCACGCTGCGGTGCGAGGAGTCCTGGGCCATGGTGGACAGCGCGCGGGCGCGCTGCTCGTCGTTCCCGTTCCGGGCAATGCGCTCGAGGATGTGCGGCGGCACGGCACAGGGCGCGCAGCGTCGGTGACCGGTCATCGGCGACTCCTCCAGGTGTGGGCCGTCCCGGGCGGATCTGACCGGGGGCCACCGACCTTGGCCGCTACGTGAGCAGATGTCCAGACCGGCCTGCGCCGTCCTGTGCCGCGGCCGTCGCCGCGGTGACGGCCGGAGCCGCCGGGACGAGCTCGCCGCACCGCGGCTGCGGCTCGACGACCTCGAACACGTCACCGGTCGCGGAGACGCGGACGAAGTCGGCGCAGCGGTCCAGCCGGCCCTGCCCGGCCGAGAAGTTGATCTTCTGGGTGAGCAGGCCGCCGGCGTCGTAGTCGGTCACTCCGCGCAGCCCGCGGATGTAGGAGTCGCGGGTCGGGCAGTGCCCCTGGGTCCGCAGTCCGCGCAGGAACAGGTCGGCACTGATCCACCCGTTGACGGCGCTCTGTTGGCTCGGCGGCTGGATCTCGGGGGCGTGCCGGGTCATCGCGGACAGGTAGTCGCGGTGGGCGGGCAGGCCCCGCTCCAGCGCGGTGAAGGGCAGCGGCGTGTAGGTGCCGGCCAGGGCCTGCCGCAGGCCGGAGACCAGCACGCGCATGTCGTAGCCGGCGGGGGAGACCGCCGTCCCGAACGGGTGGCCCCGCTCGGCGGCGGTGATCAGGGCGCCGATGTAGATGTCGAGCGAGGTGGCCGCGACCAGGGTGTCCGCTCCGGTCCGGACGATCCGCCCGACGACGTCGGGCATGGTGATGCCGTCGATCGGCTCCTCGAACACGACCGGGATGCCCGCCGCCGCCAGGCTGCGTCGCGCGCTCTCGGCGTAGAGCAGGGAAGCCCGGGTCGCCGAGGTGATGATCAGCGCCGCCCGGGTTCCGCCGCGGGACTGGACGAACTGCCCCAGGGTGGTCGTCGCCTCGGTGTCGTCGGCGACGTATGTGTACGTGAACATGTTCGGGTGGTCCGCCCACAGCGGCTGGTCGGCCACACCCACCACTGGAATGTGCTGCTGGTCGAGCCAGGGCGCGGACTGTTCCGAGTACGCCGTGTGCTCGAGGATCGCGAACGCGCCCGCGGTCACGAGATCCTTCGCCGCGCGCAGGTTGACGCCCGGGCTGGACTCGTCATCACGCCAGATCGTCGTGATCCGGCGGCCGCCGACCCCGCCGGCGGCATTCTGCTCCGCCATGCGGGCCTCGACACCGGAGCGGTATCCGGTGTACTGGGCCGACATCGCGCCGCTGTCCGGGTAGAGGACGCCGACCGTGATCTCGTCGTCAGTGACACCCGGCGCGCAGGTCCAGGTCGCCGTTCCGCTCTGGGTGGATCCTCCTGCGCCACAGGCGCTCACCAGCGCCGCCGTCACGAGCGCCGTGCCGATCAACTTCGAACGAAACACCAGGACGATCCACCTCTCCGATCCGGCACGCGACAGGCCGCGGGGTTCTCGGGCAGTCACGACGTCTTACGCCCGGGATGGTCGTCCGGCCTGTAAAAACCGTGTTAGATCACAGCGAGGAAATTCGCGCCCGGACGCCGCTCAGGTGGTGCTCGTGGGAAATCCGTCCGGCGCCGGAGAAAATGAGAAAATCGGCGCGGATATACGCTGTCGCCGAACCGTCCCTCGTGCCTGTCCGGCCTTTTCTAGTGGACGTCCTCGACGCTCACCGGCGGGCTGCTGACCGGCGGGCTGGTGGCCGGGGCCGGACGTCGCCCGGCGCGCACCCGGCGGGTCACCATGACCACCGCGGCGTGGGCGCAGGCCAGCGCGATGCCGCCGATGATGAGCAGGCTCGCGTGGTTGTCGAGCCAGCGGACCAGGTCGCTGGTCCACGGCCCGAGGGCGCTGCCCGCCGACAGGTAGAGCGCCGAGGAGGTCATCGAACCGGGGACGAGGAACCGCAGGAACCGGCGCATCGACACCGACCCGGTGCCCAACGCCGCGTCGACGGCCACGTTCGTGTTGATCAGGCAGAACCACAGCAGGCCCCGCTGCGCGCCGTGCCGCGACAGGACGGTGACCAGCCGGCTGGTGCCGACCCGGCGCAGCAGGAGCGACCGGACGTTGTAGCGGGCCAGGCCGAAGTACCCGAGGTCGAGCAGGGTCCGGAGCACCGTGGCGATCAGCAGTGCGGGCAGGAACGCGACGTTGCCGCCGACCAGTATGAGGACGGAGACCGTCGGCCGCAGCGCGATGAGTAGCAGGGGAGCGGAGCTCGCGAGCGTGGGCAGCAGCACCAGGCCCACCGTGCCGGCGGCGAGCAGGCTGCCGGTGAGCAGCGCCGGCCAGCCCCGGGCAATCGCCGCCCGCGTCCACTCTGCCCGGCCGGGCCTGGCGCGGTCAGGCCTGGCGCGGTCAGGCCCGGCACGGCCGGGCTCGCTGCGGGTGGGCGCCACCCGTCCAGTGTGCCAACCCGCGCGGCCGGCCCGGCGCCGCGCGGACCCGTCGCGGGCACGGGGGGCTCCTGGCAGACTCGGCTGGTGCTGATTGTGGGCCTCACGGGCGGAATCGGGTCGGGCAAGAGCGCCGTGTCTGAACTCCTGGTGGAACACGGCGCCCATCTGGTGGACGCCGACCGGATCGCCCGCGAGGTAGTCGCCCCCGGAACGCCCGGCCTCGCCGCCGTCGCCGAGGCGTTCGGGCCGTCCGTGCTGCTGGCGGACGGCGCCCTCGACCGGGAGGCGCTGGGGCGTGTGGTGTTCGCCGACGAGGCGAGCCGGCGGCGGCTCGAGTCGATCACCCATCCGCTGATCCGGGCGGAGATGGCGGCCCGGATCGCGTCCGCGTCGCCGGACGCCGTCGTGATCCACGACATCCCGCTGCTGGTCGAGGGCGGACCGCGCCCCGGCTACGACGCGATCGTGGTCGTCGAGACACCACGCGAGCTGCGTCTGGAGCGGCTCGCCCGGCGAGGTCTCGCCCGCGACCAGGCCGAGGCCCGGATGGCTGCCCAGGCCACCGACGAGCAGCGGCGGGCGGTCGCCGACATCCTGGTCGACAACAGCGGGTCGCTCGACGACCTGCGGAAACGCGTGGGCGAGGTGTGGGGGGAGCTGCTGCACCGGCGTGACGCCGGGCTGGCCGAGCCCTCCGTCGGCCCCGGCTCCTGAGCGCCGTGGCCTGGGAGTGGGACGCGGCCGCCTACGGCCGGCTGCGGCTGCCGCACGAGCTGTGGGGGCAGCGCACGCTCGCCCGGCTCGCGCTGACCGGCAGTGAGACCGTGCTGGACGCCGGCTGCGGCACCGGGCGGGACACCGCGGCGCTGCTCGAGGCGCTCCCGCGCGGCCGGGTCATCGCCGTCGACGCATCGGCGAGCATGCTCGACCAGCTCCGCGCACGGCTGCCTGACACCGAACGGCTCACCATTCTCGCGGCGGACCTGCTCGACCCGCTGCCGATCGCCGAGCCGGTCGACGCCGTGCTGAGCGTGGCCGTCCTGCACTGGATAGCCGATCACCAGCGGGTGTTCGACAACCTCGCGGCGATCCTGCGGCCGGGGGGCAGGCTCTCGGTCGACTGCGGCGGCCACGGCAACATCGCCTCCGTCCAGGCGGCCCTGGCGGCGGTGCTCGGAGAGGTTCCGCAGGTGTGGAACTTCGCGGCGCCGGCCGAGACGGAGCGGCGCCTCGCCGCGGCCGGCTTCGTCGACATCGAGGCCCGGCTGCGCGCCGAGACCGCCCAGTTCGACGGTCCGGCTGCGTTGCACGACTACCTGGAGACGGTCGTGCTCGGCGCGCACCTGGTCAGGCTGGGCGCCGACGAGCGCGCGGCCTTCGTCCGGGCGGTCGCCGAGCGGCTGCCCCGGCCCGCCATCGACTACGTCCGCCTCGAGGTACACGCCCGCCGCGCGGCCTGACCCCGGCCCGGCCAGGCACCCGGGTTCCGCCGGTGGCCCGGCCCCCGGCCCGGTTCCGGCGCCGGGCGTTCGCGCGGCTACCGGACGTTCGCGGCGTCCATCCCGCGCAGCTCCTTCTTCAGCTCGTTGACCTCGTCGCGCAGGCGGGCCGCCAGCTCGAACTGCAGTTCCTTGGCGGCCTCGTGCATCTGGTCGTCGAGCTGGCGGATGAGCTGGGCGAGCTCGTGGCGCGGCATGCCGGCGAGCTCCGCCGCGTACCGGCCGACCGCGTCCCCCGCCTTCGACTTCATCCCGGGTACCGGGGCCTTGCCACGGGACTGCGCCCGGCCACCGCCGCCGATCATCTCCTCGCCCGCGGACTCGCGGACCATGTCCTCGAGAATGTCGACGACCTTCTTGCGCAGCGGCTGAGGGTCGAGACCGCGCTCGGTGTTGTAGGCGATCTGCTTCTCCCGGCGCCGGTTCGTCTCCTCGATGGCCTTGCTCATCGACGGAGTGATCTTGTCTGCGTACATGTGGACCTGGCCGGAGACGTTGCGGGCGGCCCGGCCGATGGTCTGGATCAGGGACTTGTCCGAGCGCAGGAAGCCCTCCTTGTCGGCGTCGAGGATGGCCACCAGCGACACCTCGGGCAGGTCGAGGCCCTCGCGGAGCAGGTTGATGCCGACGAGCACGTCGAACTCGCCGCGGCGCAGCTCGGTCAGCAGCTCGACCCGGCGCAGTGTGTCGACCTCGCTGTGCAGGTAGCGCACCCGGATGCCGAGCTCGAGCAGGTAGTCGGTGAGATCCTCGGACATCTTCTTGGTCAGCGTGGTGACCAGGATCCGCTCGTCGCGTTCCGCGCGGATCCGGATCTCGTGCACGAGATCGTCGATCTGGCCCTTGGTCGGCTTCAGCACGATCTCCGGGTCGAGCAGGCCGGTCGGCCGGATGATCTGTTCGACGACGCCGTCCCCGCGCCCCAGCTCGTAGGGGCCCGGAGTCGCAGAGAGGTACACCGTCTGGCCGATGCGCTCCAGGAACTCCTCCCAGCGCAGCGGCCGGTTGTCGATGGCGCTCGGCAGCCGGAAGCCGTGGTCGACCAGGTTCCGCTTGCGGGACATGTCGCCCTCGTACATGCCGCCGATCTGCGGCACGGTGACGTGCGACTCGTCGATGACCAGCAGGAAGTCGTCCGGGAAGTAGTCGAGCAGGGTGTGCGGGGCCGTGCCGGCGGCCCGGCCGTCGATGTGCCGGGAGTAGTTCTCGATGCCGGAGCAGAAGCCGACCTGGCGCATCATCTCGATGTCGTACGTGGTGCGCATCCGCAGCCGCTGCGCCTCCAGCAGCTTGCCCTGGCCCTCCAGCTCGGCCAGCCGGTCGGTGAGCTCCGCCTCGATGCCGGCGATCGCCCGCTCCATCCGCTCCGGCCCGGCGACGTAGTGGGTGGCGGGGAAGACGAAGACCTCCTGGGACTCCCGGACGATCTCCCCGGTGAGCGGGTGCAGGTAGGTCAGGCGCTCGATCTCGTCGCCGAACATCTCGATCCGGACCGCGAGCTCCTCGTAGACCGGGAACACCTCGATGGTGTCGCCACGCACGCGGAACGTTCCGCGGGTGAAGGCGAGGTCGTTGCGGGCGTACTGGACGTCGACGAAGCGGCGCAGCAGGCGGTCGCGCTCGATCTCGTCGCCGACGCGCAGCCGGACCATCCGGTCGATGTACTCCTGGGGGGTGCCCAGACCGTAGATGCAGCTCACGCTGGCGACGACGACCACATCGCGCCGGGTGAGGAGGTTCATCGTCGCCGAGTGGCGCAGCCGCTCGACCTCCTCGTTGATGGAGGAGTCCTTCTCGATGTAGGTGTCGGTCTGCGCGATGTACGCCTCGGGCTGGTAGTAGTCGTAGTAGGAGACGAAGTACTCGACGGCGTTGTTCGGCAGCAGCTCACGGAACTCGTTCGCGAGCTGGGCGGCCAGTGTCTTGTTGGGCGCCATCACCAGGGTCGGGCGCTGCAGGCGTTCCACGAGCCAGGCGGTGGTGGCCGACTTGCCGGTGCCCGTCGCGCCCAGGAGCACGACGTCCTTCTCGCCGGCCCGCACGCGGCGGGCCAGCTCCTCGATCGCCGCCGGCTGGTCGCCTGAGGGGGCGAAATCCGAGACGACCTCGAACGGCGCGGCCGAGCGCTGGAAGTCCGTGGTGGGGCGTTCGAACGTTGTGCTCACGAGTTCCAGAACACCACACGCCTCCGACAGTTTCCCGGCGGCGGTCCCCGGCCACCTCGGCGGTGGCACCCGGCGGCCCCACGCGGCGGTGTCCCTCAGCGCGAGGTGCCCTCCCAGCCGAGCAGCCGGGCACCGAGCACCGCGGTCTGCAGGACGTACCGGTCCGTCGGAGAGGTCGGGTCATGCCTGGTCAGGGCGTGGATGCGGTCGAGCCGGTAGGTGAGCGCGCGCACCGACAGGTGCAACCGGCGGGCCGCCGCGAGCGCCACGCCGCCGGTCGCGAAGTAGGCGTCGAGCGTCTCGATCAGCGGTCCCGCGCCGCCCCGCGCCGCCCGCAGCGGGCTGAGCACCGCCTCGACGAGCTCCTCCAGCGGTTCCCGGTCGCGGAGCAGCACCTTGTAGATGAGCAGGTCGTCGGCGTGCACGACCTGCCCGTCCAGCCGCATCCGCCCGGCCAGCTCGACGGCGTTGCGGGCCTCCTCATAGCCGATGCGCACGCCGGCGACGCCGCTGCGGGGCCGGCTGACCCCAAGCCGCCACACGAGCTCCGGTTCCACCCCCAGCCGCCCGGTGACCGCCCTGATGGCGGTGGACGGCGCCGCGTCCGCGGGGGAGAACGCCGGCAGCGGCGCGAACCCGGCGTCGCCGGGGCCGGGCGGGTCCATCCGGCGCCGGCCCCGCGGCGCCGTGGTCCGTGGGCGTGCGATCTCCCGGTCGAGGGTCGGCCGGTCGGCCCTCGGGTGCCCGGAGCCGCCGTCCGGCCGGGCGTGCACGGGGTGATGCACAGGATGGTGTCGTCCCGACGTGGGATCGCTCACGCTGGTCACCCCGGCCCTGGCCGACCCGGCCGTCGGGCCGGCGGCGGGGCGACGGTCCGGTGCGGCGCCGTCGTCCGGCGTGATCGCCGCCGTGGGCGGGCCGGGCAGGATCAGGTCGGTCTCCTGCGGGACGACGCAGACGAGCAGCCCGTCCTTGGTCGCGACGAGGGGCTCCGTGGCGCACTGCGCGCGCAGCGCCTCCTCGATCCCGCGCACGACCGCCCGCCCGTCCAGGAAGCGCCGCCCGCCCGCCGCGACGAGGACGACGTGCGGCGCCTCCAGCCGGAGCCCGAAGGCGGCCGCCCGCTCGAGCAGCGGCCCGAGCTCGGAGGTGCCGGTGAGCAGGTCGTCCACCAGCTCGCGGCGCATCGCCTCCTCCGAGCGCGCCCGCGCCGCACGGGCCCGTTCGTAGCCCTCGCACACCGCCGCGACCGCGTCGTCGCTGGCCCGCAGGACGGCCGACGCCGCCGCGCGGGTTCGCGAGACCGCCCCGACGGTCAGCCCGCTGAGATCGGTGGGATCACCGCCGTCCTCGGTGTGCTGGGAGTGCTCGGCGTGGGCGACGGCCGGCACCCGCCCGTCCAGGACCGCCGGCAGCGTCCGTCCCAGGTCGCGCGCGTCCCGGTCGGCCTGGCGGACGACGGGCAGCGACGGCCAGATCCGCCAGGTCGCGGAGAGGTAGAGGTCGACGAGCGCCGGCAGCGAGGCGCCGGACTCGGCGGCGGCCTGGCCGAGCGCCCGGAAGACGTCGAGCTCGGCGCGGGACAGCCGCCGGCCGCTGTCGGCCGCGGAGGCGAGCACCTCCAGATAGTTGCCCAGCAGGCCGGCGTGCAGGCGGGCGTCGGCCGCCGCGAGCACGGCGGCCCGGGGGAGCCGGGTGAGGCTGGTACCGGGCAGCCCGGCTGGCTGGTCGTCGTCCGGGAAGACCGGCCTGGATGTTTGATCCCGTTTCGTCACCTCATGCTCTCCCCCCGCTCGGCTGCCGAGTATCGGCAAGGAAATCGTAGACAAAGTCGCGGACTCCGGACGGTGTCTGCCGGGACACCGAAGGGCAGGCTGAGCGTTGAGCCTGGTACGGGGCCCTGCGGGGCGCCCACGGCAGGCCGACGCGGAGCGGATCCGGCCCCTCGCGGGGACGATCCCCGCACCGCCCGTCGGCCGCCCGGCGCCGCGATCATCGCCCCGCCCAGGTGCCACCACGGCAACACAAAGCCCCCGACGGAAGTGACTGACGGTGAAAGGCAAAGGATCTACCCGAGACATGTCCACGAAGGACGGCTCCCGCCCCACGGCGCTGCCGCCGATCGCAGTGCGCCCAGGCCTGTTCGTGTCCGTGGCGGTCGTGACGGTGCTGCTCGGCGCGCTCACCCTCCCCGCCACCGTGCCGGGCCGTCCGGGCTTCGCCTACTTCAGTGGGGGCGTGCTCGGCGCGGGTCTGCTCGTCGCGATCCTGCTCGGGGCCGACCTGGCCCGGGCCGCCGCCGCGCGCAGGGCCGGGATCACGGTCACCGGGATCACCCTCGGCGCCTTCGGGAGCCGGCTGGGCCTCGCACCCGCACGCGACCGCTCGACGGACCGGGGCGACGGCAGCCCGCTGAGCGGTACCGGCCCGTTGGGCGGTACCGGCCCGGCCGGTTCCGGTGACCCGCTCGCCCCGGCCACCGGTGACGCACTCGCCGACGCCGCCGTCGCCCGTGCGGGCCTGACGGTGACGGCCCTCGCCGGGATGGTGCTGGTCGCCGCCGGCGCGCTCGCCCCCGGCGGAACGCTCGCCCTGGTCGGCGAGCTGGCGCTCTGGGTCGGCACGTTCGCCCTGCTCATCACCGTCGTCGACCTGCTGCCCGCACCGCGCAGCGCCGGCGGGCGGATCCTCGCCGCCCGGGTCCTGCGCCGCACCGGTGACGAGGCGGCCGCGGAAGCGGCCGTGGCCCGCGCGGGTGTCATCACCGGGTGGACCCTGATCGTCTTCGGTGCGGCGGCCACCTTCCTGGTCGGGCTGGTCGGCCTGTGGGCGATTCTCCTCGGCTGGCTCGCGCTCGGGACGTCCCGGCTCGCGCAGACGCAGGAGCGCACCTCTGCCGCGCTGCGCGGGGTCTTCGTCCGTGACGTGATGATCCCCGCCCCGGAGGCGCTGCCGTCCTGGAAGACGGTCGCCGCCGCGCTGGACGAGACCGTGCTCCCGTCCCGCGCCTCGGTGTTCGGGGTCCGGGACTTCGCCGGGCCGCTGATCGGCGTCACCCTGCTGCGTGATCTGGCCGCGGTGCCCGCGGACGACCGCGACCTGGCCCGGGTGGCCCGGGTGACCATCCCGCTGGACCGGGTCGCCACCGCCCGTCCGGAGGAGCCGCTCGCCGCGGTCGCGTCGCGGCTGGCGCACCGGCCCGCCGCGGGCGTGATCGTCGTCGTCGCCGACGGCCCGGACGGCCTGCCCGGGATGGTGGGCACCGTGGGCCCGGGCGAACTGGCCCGGGCGCTGGAGACCACGCCGCTGCACGGCCGGGTGGTCACCCCGACCGGCTTCGGCCGCCGTCGCCGGTGAGCTCACCGGTCGCGCCGGGAGCCCGGTCCCGCCGGGTTCCCGGCGGACGTCCCCGCCGTCGCCGGGCCTGAGTGGCCCCCTCGGCGCGCGGGCCTGGCGGCCCGTCCTGAACCCG
This sequence comes from Parafrankia sp. BMG5.11, assembly GCF_004337455.1. NCBI lineage: Bacteria > Bacillati > Actinomycetota > Actinomycetes > Frankiales > Frankiaceae > Parafrankia > Parafrankia sp. BMG5.11. Next base: position 38,990 of record NZ_SJXI01000034.1, read on the forward strand.
CTCTGGTCACGCTGCTGGCAACGGCGCCCGGCGGACCAGAGCACAGCATTCCCGGCGGGGCCCGTGAGCCCCGCCGGTGACCGCGGCCACCGGCCGCGACCCCCCCCGTACCACCCAAAGGAGATTCCGTGGATGTGCCCGCCTGGGCCTGGGCCGCCTTCATTGGCGGCCTGCTCCTGTTGCTCGCCATCGACCTGATCGCGCACCGCAGGGCGCACGTCATCGGCTTCAGGGAGGCCGCGTGGTGGAGCGTTGGCTGGGTGTCGCTCGGTGTCGCCTTCGCCTTCGTCATCTGGGCCTGGCAGGGCCCCGGCGCGGCCGGCGAGTACGCGGCGGCCTACCTGCTCGAGAAGAGCCTCTCGGTCGACAACCTGTTCGTCTTCGCGCTGATCTTCTCGTACTTCAAGGTCCCGCGGGAGTACCAGCACCGCGTGCTGTTCTACGGCGTGCTGGGCGCTCTGGTGCTGCGCTTCCTGTTCATCGCGGCCGGCATCGCGCTGCTCGAGAACTTCAGCTTCGTGATCTACATCTTCGGCGCCTTCCTGCTGTACACGGCGTTCAAGATGGTCCGCGACGACGGCGTCGACATGGACCCCGGGCAGAGCAGGGCCGTCCGGCTGCTGCGTCGGGTGATCCCGGTGACGGACACCTACCAGGGGCAGCACTTCATCCTGCGGCGCGCGGGCAAGCTGATCGCCACGCCGCTGCTCGCCGTGCTGGTGGCGGTCGAGACCGCGGACGTCCTGTTCGCCTTCGACTCGGTGCCCGCGGCGCTCGGCGTGACGAACGAGACCTTCCTCGTCTACACCGCCAACGCGCTGGCCATCCTCGGCCTGCGGTCGCTGTTCTTCCTCCTCTCCGGGCTGATGGAGAAGTTCCACCACCTGGCGACCGGGCTCGCCGTGATCCTTGCCTTCATCGGGGTGAAGATGCTGCTCACCGACGTCTGGCACATGCCGATCTGGCTGTCCCTCGCGGTGATCGCGGTCGTGCTGGCCGGGTCGATCGTCTGGTCGCTGACGACGGAGCCGCCCGCCGAGAACGGCGACGGCGGCCAGGACGGCCACGCCGGTGGGGCCGGCGGCCTCAGCGGGTCCAGTGAGGTCGGCGGGCTCAGTGGGGCCGGCGGAGTCAGTGAGGCCGGCGACGGCGGTCGTCTGGTGACCGGCACGGACACCCGGGCCGACGCACCGGCGGCCAACGCGGCGGACTAGGGACGCTAGCCGCCGCCGGCGAGGCGGACCCGGTTCAGGCGGGTCGACGGGCGGGAGCGGGGTGGGTCCCGGTGGACGGGATCCCGAAGGCCGCGATCGTGTCGCGTTCCTGGACCGGGGTCCGCGTCGCCTCCGCGCGCGTGATCCGGTCCCACCGGAAGCAGCGTGGGCCGCCCCGGCGCAGGCACCACGCGAACAGGTACCAGTGGCCCCCGGTGAAACCGATCAGCCGGGGCTCCACCGGACGTCCCTCGCTGACCGCGCCGGCGGCGTCGACGTAGTCGATCGTGATGACGACTCCGTCGAGCAGAGCCGCCTCGACAACGGTGGCCACCGGCCCCCGCGGGGCGCGGACCGGGTCCGTGCCGATCCGCCGTGCCTTTTCGGTGAGCTCCTCGCGGGCGGCCGTGCCGGTCACGCCCAGCGCGTCGAGGACGGCGCCCAGCGCGTCGGCGGCGTCAGCGGCGAACGGCCCGTCCTGGAGCGCGGCCAGCGCCGCCATCACTGCCGCGGCCTGCGTCTCGGTGAGGGCCACCGGCGGCAGCAGGGCGCGGACCATGGCAAACACGGTGCCACGGCGATGTCTCCGTTGCCCGCCGATCACCCGCCGGGGCGAGGTCGGCCCGACCGGGTCCGCGGACCGTCGAAGCGAGTTGGCCGAGCCAGCCCCTGCGCTGCTGGCGCAACACGCTTCAGGTGGAGCGCCGGCCGCCCCCGCTCGGGCATGGTCCGGCGGCGGCGTACCGGCCGACGAGAGCTACCTATTATTAATACGAATTGATGACTCGGCGACGCGCCGATTGTCATGTGGGCGACAGTGTGGCGCTCGCGTTAGTGTTTTGAGGCTGCCGGGATCGTCCGAGCTTCCCGAATCCCTCTGTTTCTCCTTCAAGGCGGACTATGCATAACCTTCTGGCCGTTGTTGTCTCCTATGGTGGATCACCCCAGCTCCACTGTCTTCTGGCGACCCTGGCCGGGGTTACCGGCTGCCGGGTCGCGCTGGTCGAGAACCGGCCCGGCACAGTGCACGAAGACCTGCCCGCGGGCGTTGAGCTGTACGAGGGGCACGGGAATGTCGGATATGGCACGGCTGTGAACATCGCCGTGCTCCGTGCGCTGCGGCCCGGCCCGGCGCAGGAGCCGCGGCCCGCGTCCCCGCCCGAGTGGCTGCTCGTCGTGAACAGCGACGTGACCATGCCTGAGCGGACCAGGGACCTGCTTCCCGATATCCTCGGTTCGATACCCGCCGACGCGGACGTGGTGGGTTTCCCGGTGCAGGCCGAGACCGGCCTCTCCGGCCGGAGCACGGCGGTGCTTCCGAGTATCCGTACGAATGCGTACACGGCGGTGCGCGGTGAGGCCGCCGCGGTGGAACGCTGGCCCGAGCTCTGCTATCCCGTCGGGGCGTTCTTCGCGATCCGTACCCAGGAGTTCCTCCGGATGGGCGGTTTCGACCCGTCCTACTGGATGTACTATGAGGAAACGGACCTTTTCGCCCGGCTGCACGCGTCCGGTGGCCGCATCGCGTGGATCGACGACTGCTGCCATGTCACCCACGTCGGCGGCGGGACCGTCGGCCGCGCCGGCCTGATGTACGCCGAACTCGGCCGTTCGGCCGCCATCTACGCGCGGCGCCACGGCGACACGCTCGGGCGGGGCTGGCTCGCCGTCCACGTGGCGCAGCTGGCGGCGCTGGCGCTGCGCAAGCTCGCGACCGGCCGGACCCACGACGCGCTGCGCGCGTCGAGGATCCTGTCCGGCGTCGCGACGGGGCTGGTCCAGCCTCGCTGGGAGCCCGCCACCCAGTCCCGCTGGCGGGCCGTTCCGGTCGCCACCCGCCGTGACCTGGGCCGGATGGACACCGCCGCGCCCGGGCAGGTGCCGGCGCCCCGGGCGTCCCGCACGTCCCGCGCGGACCGGTCGCCACAGGTGACCGCCGGGTACCGCTGACTGTCAGATACAGCCGACTGTCAGATACGGCTGACCGCCGGGCCGGGTGCGGCCGATCGCCGTCTCACCAGCCGCGGGAGCGCCACTCGGCCAGGTGCGGGCGCTCGGCGCCGAGTGTTGTGTCCTTTCCGTGGCCCGGGTAGATCCATGTCCGGTCGGGCAGCGGACCGAACACCTTGGCCTCGAGGCCGTCCATCAGGGTGGCGAAGGCGGCGGCGTCCCCGAAGGTGTTCCCTGGGCCGCCGGGGAACAGACAGTCGCCGGTGAACAGGTGCGGGGCGTCGCCGTCCTGGTCGTAGAGCAGGGCCACGGAGCCGGGCGTGTGCCCGACGAGGTGCACGACCCGCAGCGTGACCTCGCCGACGTGCACCTCGTCGCCGTCGACGACCGGGTCCATCGTCGGGACCGGGATGGCGGGCGCGTCGAGCGGGTGCGCCACGGTGCGGGCCCCGGTCGCGGCGACGACCTCCTCGAGCGCCTGGACGTGGTCGGCGTGCCGGTGGGTCGTCACCACGGTGGCCAACCCGCTGTCGCCGACGAGGCGTAGCAGCGTGTCGGTCTCGTTCGCCGCGTCGACGAGCAGCTGCTCGCCGGTGGCGGCGCAGCGCAGGAGATAGCAGTTGTTGTCGAACGGGCCGACCGCCACCTTGGTGATCGTGAGGTCCGGGAGCTCGCGGGTGTCCGCCGGCCCGCCGACGGTGACCTCGCCCGTGTATCCGGCGCCGATGTTCATCACGGTTCTCCTCGATCTCTCCGTGGACTGGTCCGCGCGGATCCGTCCGTGGCCGGACCGCCGTGGTGGCGGCCGGGCGGCGTGGAATGATCCGCGGAGCGCATCCATTCTGATCGGCGTGACCGCCGTGTGTCCTCGACGGAACAAGGATGTGGCCCGCGGGGTTCCCCTGCGCGGAGCCGGGCACCGCCGGTGCGGGCACGTCGGCCCGGGCGTGTGCGGGCACGTCGGCCCGGGCGTGTAGCGTCGGTCGTGTTCGAACGCGCGTTTGATCCGGTGCCGCTGCGGAGCCGGGCCCAGGGCGCGGCGCCTGCCCGCGGGGCCGCGTAACGGGCCGCAAACCCGTCCGTAGCATGCCTGCCGCAGGCCGCGACAGTTGTCCCCCACACCTGATGTCACCCAAACCTGACTGTCACCTGTATCCGACTGTCACCCCCACCCGACCGAAGACCACGAGGGACCTGACGATGGCTGACCGTCTTGTCGTCCGCGGAGCACGTGAGCACAACCTTCGTGACGTCGATCTCGACCTGCCCAGGGACGGCCTGGTGGTCTTCACGGGGCTGTCGGGCTCGGGCAAGTCGAGCCTCGCCTTCGACACGATCTTCGCCGAGGGGCAGCGCCGGTACGTCGAGTCACTTTCGGCCTACGCCCGCCAGTTCCTCGGCCAGATGGACAAGCCGGACGTCGACTTCATCGAGGGCCTGTCACCCGCGGTCTCGATCGACCAGAAGTCGACCTCGCGCAACCCGCGCTCGACGGTGGGCACGATCACCGAGGTCTACGACTACCTGCGGCTGCTGTACGCGCGGGTCGGCCACCCGCACTGCCCGAAGTGCGGCCGCCCGATCGCCCGGCAGACCCCGCAGCAGATCGTCGACCGGCTCCTGGAGCTCCCCGAGGGCACCCGCTTCCAGGTCCTGGCGCCGGTCGTCCGTGGCCGCAAGGGCGAGTACGCCGACCTCTTCGCCGAGCTGCAGAGCTCCGGCTTCGCCCGGGTCCGGGTGGACGGCACCGTCGTGGCGCTCACCGAGCGCCCCAAGCTCGAGAAGCAGCGCAAGCACACGATCGAGGTCGTGGTCGACCGGCTCGCGGCGAAGGAGTCGGCCAAGCGCCGCCTCACCGACTCGATCGAGACGGCGCTCAAGCTCGGCAGCGGCCTGGTGCTGCTCGACTTCGTCGACCGGGATCCGGCCGACCCCGACCGCGAGCGGATGTACTCCGAGCACCTGGCCTGCATGTACGACGACCTCTCCTTCGAGGAGATGGAGCCGAGGTCGTTCTCGTTCAACTCGCCGTTCGGGGCCTGCCAGGAGTGTTCGGGTCTGGGAACCCGCAAGGAGGTCGACCCCGACCTCGTCGTGCCCGACCCGACGCTCTCGCTCGCCGAGGGCGCGATCCAACCGTGGGCCGGCGGGCACAACAAGGAGTACTTCGAGCGGCTGCTGACGGCGCTCAGCGAGGACCTCAGCTTCCGGATGGACACCCCGTGGGAGGGGCTGCCGGAGCGCGCCCGCAAGGCGATCCTGCACGGCAGCGGCGAGACCGAGATCCACGTCGGCTACACGAACCGCTACGGTCGCAAGCGCTCCTACTACACGTCCTTCGAGGGCGTGATGGCCTTCCTGCGTCGCCGCCACTCGGACGCCGAGTCCGACAGCAGCCGCGAGCGCTACGAGGGCTACATGCGCGACGTGCCCTGCCCGGCATGCCGGGGCGCCCGGCTCAAACCGGAGTCGCTGGCCGTCACGCTCGGCGGCCGCTCCATCGCCGAGGTCTCCGGGATGTCGATCGGGGAATGCGCGGCATTCCTGCGCGGCGTCGAGCTCAGCGAGCGGGAGCAGGCCATCGCCGGGCGGGTCCTCAAGGAGATCGACGCGCGGCTCGCCTTCCTGCTGGACGTCGGCCTCGACTACCTGTCCCTGAACCGTTCCGCCGGCACGCTCGCCGGTGGGGAGGCCCAGCGGATCCGCCTCGCCACCCAGATCGGCTCGGGGCTGGTCGGCGTGCTCTACGTGCTCGACGAGCCGTCGATCGGCCTCCACCAGCGGGACAACCGCCGCCTCATCCAGACCCTCGTCCGGCTGCGCGATCTCGGCAACACGCTGATCGTCGTGGAACACGACGAGGACACGATCCGTGCCGCCGACTGGGTGGTGGACATCGGCCCCGGGGCCGGTGAGCACGGCGGCCGGGTGGTCGTCTCCGGCCCGGTCGAGGAGCTGCTGAGCAGCGAGGAGTCGATGACCGGCGCCTACCTCTCCGGTCGGCGGCAGATCCCGGTGCCCGACATCCGCCGCGCGCCGACGAAGTCGCGCTCGCTGACCGTGCACGGCGCCCGGGAGCACAACCTCCGGGACGTGACGGTGTCGTTCCCGCTCGGCTGCCTGGTAGCGGTCACCGGCGTCTCCGGCTCGGGCAAGTCGACGCTGGTCAACGACATCCTCGCCAGCGTGCTCGCGAACCATCTCAACGGCGCGCGCGAGGTGCCGGGCCGGCACCGCACGGTGTCCGGCCTCGAGCACCTCGACAAGGCGGTACGGGTCGACCAGTCACCGATTGGCCGGACCCCGCGGTCCAACCCGGCGACGTACACGGGCGTGTTCGACCACATCCGCCGGCTGTTCGCGGAGACGACCGAGGCGAAGGTCCGCGGGTACCTGCCGGGCCGGTTCTCGTTCAACGTCAAGGGCGGCCGGTGCGAGGCCTGCTCCGGCGACGGCACCATCAAGATCGAGATGAACTTCCTGCCGGACGTCTACGTCCCGTGCGAGGTCTGCGCGGGCGCCCGGTACAACCGGGAGACGCTGGAGGTGCACTTCAAGGGCCGCAACATCGCCGAGGTGCTCGACATGCCGATCGAGGAGGCCGCCGAGTTCTTCGCGGCGGTCCCGGCGATCGCCCGGCACCTGCGCACGCTCAACGACGTCGGCCTCGGCTACGTCCGGCTGGGCCAGTCGGCGCCCACCCTCTCCGGCGGTGAGGCGCAGCGGGTGAAGCTCGCCTCGGAGCTGCAGCGACGCTCCACCGGGCGGACCGTCTACGTGCTGGACGAGCCCACCACCGGCCTGCACTTCGAGGACATCCGGAAACTGCTCGGCGTGCTCGGCCGGCTCGTTGACGCCGGCAACACGGTGATCGTCATCGAGCACAACCTCGACGTCGTCAAGACCGCCGACTGGATCATCGACATGGGCCCGGAGGGCGGGACGGGCGGCGGCCGGGTGATCGCCGAGGGAGCTCCCGAGACGGTCGCCGCGGTGCCCGAGAGCCACACCGGCGCCTTCCTGCGGGAGATCCTCGGCGACCGGGTCGACGCCCGTCCGAAGTCACGGCCGAAGCTCGCCGGCGCGGCCGCGCTGTGACGGCGCGCGGCCGTGCCCGCTCAGGTCTGGAGGAGTCAGGTCTGGAGGAGGTCGTCGAGGACGGCGTCCAGAGCGACCTCGGGGTGCTCCTCGCCGGCGGGCACGACCCGCTCGGTGCGTTCGAGGAAGCGGCGGACGGGCGCGGCGTCCAGGACGACCACCGACCGGCGCTCGCCGTCGGCCAGCTCGAGGCGGATGCCGTCCCGGGTCGGCTCGGGCGTGATGCGGACGTCCCCGTCGCCGACGGGTGCCGGGCCGTCCAGGCCGGCCCGCAGCGCGTCCCGGGGAGCCACCCAGTGGCCCTGCGGGAGCGCGGGATGATCCGGCCGGGAGACGAGTACCAGCGCGACCGCCAGCGGGTCACAGCTGCGCCAGGTGATCTGCAGAACGGTGATCCTGCCGCGGCTGGGGGCGTCGTCAACGACGAACTCCGTCGTGACGTCCTCCACCTGCACGCGTCGGCTCCCTCGGCCCGATCTACCCGGTTTAACTGCCTCGCCGGTTTACACCGTCGCAGCAGTTCGCTCGTGACGCCACCCGAGTGGACGCGCTTCAGCATACGGCGACCGGGCGCTGACCGAAGGCGGACGGGAGATCGGCCCGGCGACAGGTTGGCCACACGGCGCCGTCCGGGCCCTGGTAGCGGCCCGTCGGTGGGTGCCGGCTCGCCCGTCCGGGCCGGTCGGCGGGCCTTCCATGCGGGCGCCGCCGGCCGCCCGGCGCTCCTCGGGAGCGGTGCCGGCGCACGGCCGGAATCGGTGAGCGACGGGGGCCCTCGACAGCATGGAAGCTCAGCGTGATGAAATAGCTACGTGCAGGCACTGCTCAGGCCGGATGGCGGTCGCCGTAGGCTCGGCTCATGGCTGATCCGGCGTCCTACCGGCCCCCGCCGGGCTCGATCCCCGAGACCCCGGGCGTGTATCGCTTCCGCGACGAACATGGCCGGGTCATTTACGTGGGCAAGGCCAAGAGTCTGCGCGCCCGGCTGGCCAACTACTTCGCCGACATCCACACGCTGCACCCCCGGACCCAGCACATGGTCACCACGGCCGGTTCCGTGGAGTGGACCGTGGTGTCCACCGAGGTCGAGGCGCTCCAGCTCGAGTACACCTGGATCAAGGAGTTCGATCCGCGCTTCAACGTCCGCTACCGCGATGACAAGAGCTATCCGAGTCTCGCGGTGACGCTGTACGAGGAGTTCCCGCGGCTCCAGGTGATGCGTGGGCCCAAGCGGCGCGGCGTGCGCTACTTCGGCCCCTACGCGCACGCGTGGGCCATCAGGGAGACCCTGGACCTGCTACTGCGGGTCTTCCCCGCGCGCACCTGCAGCTCCGGGGTCTTCAAGCGGGCTGGCCAGGTGGGCCGTCCCTGCCTGCTCGGGTACATCGACCGCTGCTCGGCCCCCTGCGTCGGGCGGGTCGACGCCGATGCCCACCGCCAGATCGTCGACGACTTCTGCGACTTCATGTCCGGGCAGACCGGCCGCTACCTGCGCCGGCTCGAGCGCGAGATGCGGGCCGCGGCCGAGGCGCAGGAGTACGAGCGCGCCGCGCGGCTGCGTGACGACATCGGGGCGCTGCGCCGCGCGGTCGAGAAGCAGGCCGTCGTCCTGCCCGACGGCACCGACGCCGACGTGATCGCCTTCGCCCAGGACGAGCTGGAGGCCGCGGTCCAGATCTTCTACGTGCGCGGCGGTCGGGTCCGCGGCCAGCGGGGCTGGGTCGTCGACAAGCTCGAGGACGTCACCACCGCCGACCTCGTCGAGCAGTTCCTGACCCAGGAGTACCTCGACGGCGTGCGCCCGGCCGGCACCGCTGATACCGCTGATACCGCCGGCACCGCCAATACCACCGACCCGGCGCCGGCCGCGCAGATCCCCCGCGAGATCCTCGTGCCCGAGCTGCCGCCGGACGCCGAGGCCGTCGCCGAGCTCCTCGAACGGGCTCGTGGGGCCCGCGTCGACCTGCGCGTCCCCCGCCGGGGGGACAAACGCACCCTGATGGAGACCGTCGAACGCAACGCCAAGCAGGCGTTCACCCTGCACCGGACGAAGCGCGCCGGCGACCTCACCGCGCGCAGCCGCGCGCTGGCCGACCTCCAGGAGGCGCTGGAGCTCCCGGACGCCCCGCTGCGGATCGAGTGCTTCGACGTGTCGAACACCCAGGGCACCGACGTCGTGGCCAGCATGGTGGTCTTCGAGGACGGTCTGCCCCGCAAGTCGGAGTACCGCCGGTTCTCCATCCGCGGGGTCGACGGCCAGGACGACGTGGCGAGCATGCACGAGACCGTCCACCGGCGCTTCTCCCGCTATCTGGCGGAGCGGGCCCGCACCGGCGAGCTCGAGGAGTACCCGGGCGCCCCCACCGGCGACGACGAGGCTCCCGAGACCGGCCGGCCCCGGCGGTTCGCCTACCCGCCCAACCTCGTCGTCGTCGACGGCGGGCCGCCGCAGGTCGCCGCCGCCGCGCGCGCGCTCGACGAGCTCGGCATCGAGTCCGGGCCCGGCGGGGTGGCACTGTGCGGGCTGGCCAAGCGCCTGGAGGAGGTCTGGCTGCCCGACCAGGACGAGCCGGTGATCCTCCCGCGGACGAGCGAGGCCCTCTACCTGCTCCAGCGCGTGCGGGACGAGGCGCACCGGTTCGCGATCACCTACCACCGGCAGAAGCGGTCGACGTCGATGGTCGCCTCGGCGCTCGACGACGTCCCGGGGCTCGGGGAGACTCGACGCAAGGCGCTGCTGCGGCACTTCGGCTCGGTGGCGAAGGTGCGGGCCGCGGGCGCCGAGGAGATCGCGCAGGTGCCGGGCATCGGCCCGCGCACGGCGGAGGCGATCGTCGCCGCTCTGGCGCGGTCGGCCCCGGGCACGGACGCGGCGCCGGCGCCCGCCGTCGACCCGCTGACCGGTGAGATCATCGGCTCGGCGGGGGTGACCCGGTGACAGCGGCGACGCTCGACCTTGCGATCATCACGGGGCTGTCCGGTGCCGGCCGCAGCACGGCGGCCAAGTGCCTCGAGGACCTCGGCTGGTTTGTCGTCGACAACCTGCCCCCGGCGCTGCTGTCGACGATGGCCGAGCTGGGGCACCGTTCCGGCGGGGCGGTGAGCCGGATCGCCGTCGTCGTCGACGTGCGCGGGCGGGCGTTCTTCTCCGACCTGCGTGCGGCGGTGGAGGCACTGGACTCGCGCGGCATGCACCCGCGGATGCTCTTCCTGGAAGCGTCCGACGACGCGCTGGTGCGCCGCTTCGACCATGTCCGCCGTCCGCACCCGCTGCAGGGCGACGAGCGGGTCGTGGACGGCATCAACCGGGAGCGGACGCTGCTCGCGGAGTTGCGCGGCGAGGCCGACCTCGTCCTCGACACGACCGATCTCAACGTGCACGAGTTGAGGGCCAAGATCGACGCCGCCTTCGGCCAGCCGCGCGCCAACCGGCTCAACGCCACCGTGATCTCGTTCGGCTACAAGTACGGCCTGCCGCTGGATGCCGACCTCGTCGCCGACTGCAGGTTCCTGCCCAACCCGCACTGGGTCGAGGCGTTGCGCCCCCACACCGGGCGGGACTCGCAGGTCCGCGACTACGTGCTGGCGCAGCCCGGCGCGACGGAGTTCGTCGACCAGTACACGGCGTTGCTCAGGCTGGTCGGCGAGGGGTACGTGCGGGAGGGCAAGCGGTACCTGACCCTGGCGGTGGGCTGTACCGGGGGCAAGCACCGCAGCGTCGCCGTCGCCGAGCAGCTCGGGGCCCGGCTCGCCGCCGACGGCGTCGGCGTCCGGGTCGTGCACCGGGATCTGGGCCGCGAGTGACCGCCGACGCTCCCGCGATCGTCGCGTTCGGCGGCGGACACGGCCTGGCCGCGTCGCTGGCCGCGCTGCGCCGGATCACCCGCCACCTGACCGCGGTGGTTACCGTGGGTGACGATGGTGGTTCGTCGGGCCGGCTGCGCGCCGAGCTCGGCGCCCTGCCCATGGGCGACCTGCGGATGGCCCTCGCCGCGCTGGCCGGCGCCGACGAGTGGTCCCAGACGTGGGCTGACCTCTTCCAGCACCGGTTCGGCGGCGGCGGGGCGCTCGCCGGCCACGCGGTCGGCAACCTCGTGCTGACGGCGCTGGCGGAGCGCGCGGGCTCCCCGGTGGCCGCGCTCGACCTGGCGGCGTCGCTGCTCGGCGTCGACGGCCGGGTGCTGCCACTGTCATGCGCCGGCATCGACATCGTCGCGGACGTGACCGGCCTCGACCCGAACCGGGCCGGGGAGTCCGCGGAGGTCCGCGGCCAGGCGGCCGTCGCGACGACCCCCGGCCGGGTGGCCGGGGTACGCCTGGCCCCGGCGGAGCCGGCGGCCTGCGGTGCCGCCCTCGCGGCCGCCGCCGCCGCGGACTGGATCGTCCTCGGTCCGGGCTCGCTCTACACGAGCGTGCTGCCGCACCTGCTCGTGCCCGACATGCGCGCGGCGATCACGGGCGCCGACGCCCACCGGGTGATGGTGCTCAACCTCGTGGCGCAGCCGGGCGAGACGGCCGGCTACACCCCCGAGGCCCACCTGCACGCCCTGGCCACGCACGTCCCGGGGCTGCGCCTCGACGTGGTGATCGCGGACCCGGCTGCGGTCTGCGACCCGGACCCGCTGGCCCGCGCGGCCGCGGACCTGGGCGCCCGGCTCCACCTCGCACCCGTGCGGGTTCCCGGTGAACCCGCGCTGCACGACCCCGAACGTCTCGCGGCCGCGTTCCGCGCCGTCTTCGCGCAGGACGGCGCCGTGGCGGTGCCGTCGGCGGCCCGTCCGATGGACGGCCAGCGGGCCTGGCCTGGCCGGCAGCCGGGAGCGGCCTGTGCCGACCCCTCGGGTGTCGGGTGCTCATCCACCGGTGGCTCCGGCCACCGGATCCCCTCCGGCGAATGCAAGGAGTGATCGGTGTGGCGGCGATGACGGCCACCGTCAAGGACGAACTGAGCAGGCTGCGAGTGGCCAAGCCCTGTTGCCGGCGGGCCGAGATGGCGGCGATGCTGCGGTTCGCCGGCGGCCTGCACATCGTCGGCGGCCGCATCGTGGTGGAGGCCGAGCTCGACACCGGCGCCACCGCGCGCCGGCTGCGGCGTGAGATCGCCGAGGTCTTCGGCTTCCCGTCGTCGGTGGCCGTGCTCGCGGCCGGCGGCCTGCGGCGGTCGGTGCGCTACATCGTCCGCGTCGAGCGGGACGGGGAACAGCTCGCCCGGTCGACGGGCCTGCTCGACCAGCGCGGCCGGCCGGTACGCGGCCTGCCGCCGCAGGTGGTGACCGGTTCGGCGTGCGACGCGGCGGCGGCCTGGCGGGGTGCGTTCCTCGCGCACGGCTCGCTGACCGAGCCCGGCCGGTCCTGCTCGATGGAGGTCACCTCGCCCGGCCCGGAGGCGGCGCTGGCGCTTGTCGGCGCCGCCCGGCGGATGGGCGTGCAGGCCAAGAGCCGGGACGTCCGCGGCGTCGACCGCGTGGTCGTCCGGGACGGGGACGCCATCGGCGCGCTGCTGACCAAGATCGGTGCGCATGACAGCCTGATGGCCTGGGAGGAGCGGCGGATGCGCCGCGAGGTCCGGGCCACGGCGAACCGGCTGGCGAACTTCGACGACGCGAACCTGCGCCGCTCGGCGCGCGCCGCGGTGGCCGCCGGCGCGCGGGTGCAGGCGGCGATGCGCATCCTCGGGGACGACGCCCCCGACCACCTGCTCGCGGCCGGGCGCCTGCGCCTGGAGCACGCGCAGGCGTCGCTGGAGGAGCTCGGCGCGCTCGCGGACCCGCCGCTCACCAAGGACGCCGTCGCCGGGCGGATCCGCCGGCTCCTCGCGCTGGCGGACAAACGGGCCAACGCGCTGGGCATCCCCAACACCGAGGCGAGTGTGTCGCCGGAGCTGTTCGAGAACGCCTGAGCACGCAATCGCTACCACGGACGGGGCACAGCGAGAGACCCGGTACGCGGCGTGGCCGTGGAAGCCCATGGGATAGGGTGATTGTCGAAACGGCGCGGCATTCAACCAAATGCCGAGTGTGCCGGGTCGCTCGGTGTGAGGAGACCGACATGGATCGGTTCGGATTCCCGCCGATGATGTCCCGACTCGCTAGGCTCCTGGCACACGACGGCACACGAGCATAGGGGAGTCCTGGACGTGGCTACGCGGGTGGGTGTCAACGGCTTCGGGCGAATCGGTCGTAACTTCTGGCGGGCGCTTGCAGCCAGCCGGCGTAGTGATCTGGAGATCGTCGCCGTCAACGACCTGACGGACAACAAGACGCTCGCGCACCTGCTGAAGTACGACACGACTCTGGGCACGCTGCCCGAGTCGGTCTCCGTCGGCGAGGACGGCATCCGCGTCGGCGACAGCACGATCAAGGTGCTCGCGGAGCGTGACCCGGCCGCCCTGCCCTGGGCTGACCTGGGCGTCGACGTGGTGATCGAGTCGACCGGCCGCTTCACCACGGCCGAGACGGCCGGCAAGCACCTGACCGCCGGGGCGAAGAAGGTCATCATCTCGGCGCCGGCCAAGGGTGAGGACCTCACGGTCGTCATGGGCGTGAACGACGACGTCTACGACCCGGCGAAGCACCATATCCTCTCGAACGCTTCCTGCACGACGAACTGTGTCGCGCCATTGGCGAAGGTTCTCGACGAGGCGTTCGGTATCGAGCGTGGTCTGATGACCACGATCCACGCTTACACCAATGACCAGGTCATCCTTGACTTCCCACATTCCGACCTGCGTCGGGCGCGGGCGGCGGCGCAGAACATCATTCCCACCACCACCGGTGCCGCGAAGGCGACCGCTCTCGTGCTCCCGCACCTCAAGGGCAAGCTCGACGGCATCGCGATGCGTGTTCCGGTCCTTGACGGCTCGGTCACCGACCTTGTCGTGAACCTGGCCCGTCCCGCGTCGAAGGACGAGATCAACGCCGCGTACAAGGCGGCGGCGGAAGGCCCGCTGAAGGGCTATCTCGTCTACACGGAGGACCCGATCGTGTCCTCCGACATCGTGGGTACCCCGGCGTCGTGCACCTTCGACTCGCTGCTCACGATGTCCAGCGGCAGCCAGGTGAAGGTCGTCGGCTGGTACGACAACGAGTGGGGTTACTCCAACCGGCTCGTCGACCTGACCGGGCTCGTCGCCGCCCGGATCTGACATCGGCGAACCGGCCCGTCCATCGCACCTTCGCCCACCCCGGAGCAGCCCAGCGTGAGGACGATCGACGACCTGCAGGTCACCGGTCACCGCGTACTTGTCCGCAGTGATCTCAACGTGCCCCTGGACCATTCCAAGGGCGCGCCGCGCATCACCGACGACGGCCGGGTGCGCGCGAGCGTGCCGACCATCCAGGCTCTTCTGGACCGGAACGCGAAGGTGATCGTCTGCTCGCATCTGGGACGTCCCAAGGGGGCCCCGGAGGAGAAGTACTCCCTCGCCCCGGTCGCCGAGCGGCTCGCCGAGCTGCTCGGCGTCCCGGTGGCGTTCGCCGGGGACGGCGGCGGCGACATCGCCGGTGACCGGGCCCGGGAGGTGGTCGGGCAGCTCGCCGAGGGCCAGGTGGCCCTGCTGGAGAACCTGCGCTTCCACCCGGGCGAGACCAGCAAGGACACCGTCGCCCGCGCGACCTTCGCCGACGAGCTCTCGGCGCTCGCCGAGTTCTACGTCGGCGACGCGTTCGGCGCGGTGCACCGGGCCCACGCGAGCGTGTCGGAGGTGCCCAAGCGCCTCCCGCACGCCGCCGGCCGGCTGGTGCTGACCGAGCTCGAGGTGCTGCGGGCGCTGACCGCGGCGCCGGCCCGGCCGTACGCCGTCGTGCTCGGCGGGTCGAAGGTGTCGGACAAGCTCGGCGTCATCCGGGCCCTGCTGCCGAAGGTGGACACGCTCCTCGTCGGCGGCGGCATGTGCTTCACCTTCCTGGCGGCCCTCGGGCACCCGGTCGGCGCCTCGCTCCTGGAGAGCGAGATGATCGACACCTGCAAGGACCTGCTGGCCGAGGCCGGTGACCGGCTCGTGCTGCCCACCGACGTGGTGGTCGCCGACCGGTTCGCCGCCGACGCGGAGACCGCCGTCGTCGCCGCCGACGCGATCCCGGACGGCTGGCTCGGCCTCGACATCGGGCCGGCATCCACCGCCGCGTTCGCGCGCGTGGTCGCCGGTGCGGCGACGATCTTCTGGAACGGCCCGATGGGCGTGTTCGAGTTCGCGCCGTTCGCGGAGGGTACCCGCGGGGTCGCCGAGGCGGTCGCGGCCGGCGGCGGCTTCTCGGTCGTCGGTGGCGGCGACTCGGCCGCCGCGGTGCGCACCCTCGGCATCCCGGAGGACGACTTCAGCCACATCTCCACCGGCGGCGGCGCGAGCCTGGAGTACCTGGAGGGCAAGACGCTCCCGGGCCTCGCCGCGCTCGACGTCTGAGCACCACCGAGTCTGATCTCCACACTTTCACCGAGGAAGGGAAGCAGGGACGTGGCGAAGGGGGCACCCGCCCGCGGGTCGGCCGGAACCGGCCGGCGGACGCTGGTCGCCGGCAACTGGAAGATGAACCTCAACCACCTCGAGGCCATCGCGCTGGTGCAGAAGGTCGCCTTCGACCTCAAGCCCGCCGAGCTCGAGCGGGTCGAGGTGGTCTTTCTGCCGCCGTTCACCGACCTGCGCAGCGTCCAGACGCTGATCGACGGCGACAAGCTCGCCGTCGGCTACGGCGGCCAGGATCTCTCCCCGCACGGCTCGGGCGCCTACACCGGCGACATCAGCGGGCCGATGCTGTCCAGGCTTGGCTGCTCGTACGTCGTCGTCGGGCACTCCGAGCGGCGCACGTACCACCACGAGGACGACGCGCTGGTCGCCTCGAAGGTCCTGGCGGCCTACAAGCACAACATCACGCCGATCCTGTGCGTCGGCGAGCACGAGGACATCCGCGCCGCCGGAACGCATGTCGAGCACGTCCTGGCACAGCTCGAGGGCTCGCTGGCCGGTGTGAGCGCGGAGCAGGCGGCCACACTCGTCGTCGCCTACGAGCCGGTCTGGGCGATCGGTACCGGGCGCACCGCCTCCGCCCAGGACGCGCAGGACATGTGCGCCGCCGTGCGCGGCCAGCTCACAAAGCTGTACGGCGAGCCGATCGCGGCCGGCATCCGGGTCCTCTACGGCGGCTCGGTGAAGGCCGCCAACGCGGCCGAGCTGTTCACCATGCCCGACGTGGACGGCGGTCTGGTCGGCGGTGCGAGCCTGGTCGCCGAGGAGTTCGTCGGCATCATCCGCAGCGGTCCGGCGGCGTAGCGGGGGCTGTCCGCCACCGGTACGCGCCCGCGGCCGGCCGCGCACGAGCCGTCCCGGGGTGTGCCACATCGGTGACCGGGCGGTGTCATGTACGTTTGCACGATCGTCGAGTAGCCCGATCGGGTGCGACGGTACGGGCCCACCACACGTTGCTGGAAAGGCGGAGGAGGTGCGTAGGACGGTGGCGAGGCTCCGCTGGGAGGCTCGACCCGGCCACCGGGTCGCCTGCCACGTCCCCGAGGAGCGGGAGCTGGTCTAGATGACGGTCGGTCTGTCGATCGCCCTGATTGTCGCGAGTGTGCTGTTGGTGCTGTTGGTGCTGTTGCACCGGGCCAAGGGCGGCGGTCTGTCGACACTGTTCGGGGGCGGTGTCTCCTCGTCACTGGGGGGATCGTCCGTGGTCGAGAAGAATCTCGACCGCCTCACCGTCGCGGTGGCCCTCTTGTGGATCACCTGCATTATCGGTCTCGGTCTGCTCCTGAAGAATTGAACGCCTCTCCGGGGCGGCGGCTCGGTCATGCCCGAGGGATCGCCGCCCTGCTCACCGCCCTCCTGACCACGGTCGCCCTGCTCACTGTCGCGGGATGCAGCGGCGAGTCGGACCCGACGCCGGGCCCGATGGCGGCGAGCCCGACCACGCCGCCGACGACTGCCTCCCCGCTCGAGAAGCCCGGCGGCACGCTGCGCCTGCTGACCGGGCGGATGCCGACCGGCGACCCCGGGTGGGCCGACGAGCCGGGGGAGCGGGCGTTCGCCCGGCTGGTGACCCGCCAGCTCTACAGCTACCCCGCCGACGCCGACACCGCCAGGTCGACGATCCCGCGCCCCGACCTCGCGGCCGGTGCCCCCGTGGTGACCATGGGCGGCACCGTCTACACCGTGCGGCTGCGCTCGGCGGCCCGGTGGAACACCCCGAACCAGCGCCGGATCACCGCGACGGACGTCGCCCGCGGCCTCAAGCGGATGTGCGCGCCGCCGTCGCCCTCCCCACTGCGCGGGTACTACGCGGCGACGGTCGTCGGCTTCGCCGAGTACTGCGCCGAGCTCGCCGCGGCGCCGGTGGCCGACGCCCCCGCGCTGATCGAGAGCGGCACCGTCCCCGGGATCGAGGTCATCGGCGACGACACCCTCGCGTTCCACCTGATCAAGCCGGTCAACGACTTCGTGGACATCCTGGCCCTGCCGGCCAGCTCGCCGGTGCCGCTGGAGGCCCTGGCCTACCCGCCGGACTCCCAGCAGTACCTCGACAACCTGATCTCCGACGGGCCGTACCGGTTCGTGTCGGAGCCCGGCGGTGGCTACCGGCTGTCCCGCAACCCGGCCTGGAGCGGCTCCTCGGACGGCATCCGGCGGGCGCTGCCCGACCACATCACCGTCACCGACGGGCTCGACCCGGCGACCATCACGGCGCGCATCGAGGCCGGTGACGCGGACATGGCCCTGAGCGGCGACATCCCCGCCGACGACCTGGCCCGACTGGTCGAGAGTGCCGACAGGAAGCTCGTGGTCGCTCCGACCGGCCCGGTCGTCGCCCTCGTCGTCGGGCTCAACGGGCCGTCCGCGGCGGCCCTGCGCGACCAGCAGGCCCGGGAGGCGCTGGCCTACTGCATCGACCGAACGGCGGTGGCCGCCGCGCTGGGCGGCCCCACGCTCGCCACGGCGACGGCCCAGCTCCTGCAGTCGCCGATGACCGGCTACGAGACGTACAACCCCTTCCCGGCCGGGGACGGCTCCGGGGACTCACGGCGCTGCGCCGACGGCCTCGCGAACAACCCGGGCGGGAAGGTGACGGCGCTGTCCCTGCTGACCACGGACAGCGCCACCGACACGGCGGTGGCCGAGGCGCTGCGCGCCGTGTTCGCCCGCGCCGGAATCCGCCTCGACCTGCGCATCCGCACCGGCGCGCAGTACACTGCGGCCGCGTCGAGCCCGGGCGGGCAGTTCTGGGACCTCGCCCTGACCACGATCACCCCGGACTGGTTCGGCGACGCCGGTCGTACCGTCTACGAGCCGCTGCTGGACGAGGCCTGGGTGGGCGCCCGGCCGGCCGACGGCGGCTACCGCCGTCCGGACCTCCTCGCCCGCTACGAGTCCGCCGTGACGGCCTCCTCCGAGGACGACGCCGCCACGGACTGGGCCGGGCTGGAGCGAACGGTGCTGAACGACGCCGCGGTCGTGCCCCTCGCGGTCACCCACACGTCGCGGCTGCGTAGCTCGGCGGTACAGGCGTTCACGATCGTGCCGTCGCTGGGAACCGCCGATCCCACAGCGGTTTCGCTCGGTCCCTGAGGGTCTCCGGACCGGCGGCGGGACCAGTCGCACACCCGTGAGGGGGCCCCTAGGGTCTGTTCCAAGTTCG